>CAXQBA010000161.1:0-16889 GCA_964221885.1 Luminiphilus sp.
CTCAGCAAAATGCTGAATTGTCAAGAGATAAAAAAAAGTCGTTTATGGCCTATTATCATATTGACCAGGACCGCTGGGTTACCTTGGGTAGCGATACCATATCGAGAGTTTATGTTCGAAGTAAAGGTAATATGGAATGGGCAATGGGACGGTCCTACAAGCCATACGAACAACTAATTTCATGGGAAGGGTTTCCTCGCACACAAGACGTATATAGTATTGAAACATCGACAGGCCATGCGAAGAAAGTAATCACAAAACTGAAGGGTAGTGTATTTCCCTCAGCACATGGAGATTATATCTATTGGTATAATGCACTGGATAGTACATGGTATGCTTTCTCTCATGAAAAGAAAACGACAGTAGCTCTTTCTAAAAACATTCCTACATCCATGGCTGACGAGAGAAATGATGTGCCGAATGTGCCTTATGCATATGGAGTCATGGGTTGGGCTGAAAAGGATGCGTATGTGTACCTGTATGACCGATACGATATTTGGAAGGTGGATCCTAAGGATCCGTCTAGTCCTGTTAATCTAACGAATGGTCGCGGTCAACGAAAACAATATCGATATATCGATCTGGATTATGAGGACCTCTTTATTGAAGATCAGATGTTGTTGAAAATATTTAACGAACAGACCAAATCAGAAGGTTATGCAACCTTTGATAAAAAGGGTACATTGATGACCTTATTGGAAGGGAATTATAAAGTATCGTATCCATATAAAGCGAAAGATACAGATGATATTCTCTTCACAAAAGAAAGCTTTGAGCAGTTTCCCGAGTTGATCCATTCAAATCTTACCTTTAAGAAACAGAAAGTGATTAGTCATGCGAATCCACAAAAGGATGAGCTATTATGGGGAACGGCTGAGTTGTATGATTGGGTTTCCTTGGAGGGGATTCCATTGCAAGGGTTGTTATATAAACCCGAGAACTTTGACTCTACGAAGAAATATCCACTATTGGTCTATTTCTACGAGCGATATAGCGACCGCTTGCATCAACACAGGGGCATTGTTCGTTCTCGCTCTTCGATCAATCCAACCTTTTATACGAGTCGGGGATATGTGGTCTTTATGCCGGACATTGTGTATCGCACAGGGTACCCGGGAGAAAGTTGTTATAATGCGGTGATCCCCGGTGTCACTTCCTTAATAGATAGAGGCTTTATCGACAAGGATAAGATCGGGGTTCAAGGGCATAGCTGGGGAGGCTATCAAATCGCATATCTAGTGACTAAGACCAATATTTTTAAATGTGCAGAAGCGGGAGCGCCGGTCTCGAATATGATCTCCGCATACGGTGGTATCCGTTGGCAAACCGGTATATCTAGAATGTTCCAGTACGAGCATACTCAATCGAGACTGGGCGGAACATTATGGGAAAAGCCACTTCGATATATTGAAAACTCACCCATTTTCTTTATCGATAAGATTCAGACGCCCTTGTTGTTATTGCACAACGATAAGGATGGTCACGTGCCTTGGTATCAAGGGATTGAAATGTATGTTGCGATGCGTCGATTGGGCAAGCCAGCTTGGATGTTAAATTACAACGATGAACCCCACTGGCCCACGTCGTATCAGAATATTCGCGACCTGACGATTCGAATGCAGCAATTATTTGATCACTACTTGATGGATAAACCGATGCCGGAGTGGATGTACCGAGGTATTCCAGCAATAGAAAAAGGTATCAATGATGGCTTGCAATTAATGGAGAAGGAATAAGCCCTTTGTAATGGGGTTTTTATGACACGAAAGGCGTCCTGGGGCCACTAGTTGACCGCTAACGAGCCGATAGGCTGGGCTAATATATTAATAGAGCCTCAGGAGTTATGGTCTTAGATTGACATCTAATGGCCCAGCTGAATTGAAAAGGCTTTCACAAAATAGATATGATCGAACCAAGAATAGTGCATAGAGGGCTAACAAGATGTGTTGGGCAAACACTTTCGATGAGTATCCTTCAAAACCGTACCGCCGAATTGTGGCGGCAGTTTTCACCTAGAGTACATCAGATATCAAATCGAATCAATGCCGATAGGATCTCTTTACAAGTCTATCCAACAAGCTATTTCAATGTGTTCGATCCCCACCAAATATTTGAGAAATGGGCCCTAGTTGAAGTGTCCAATGAACAGGATATACCAAGTGGCATGCAATCGTTTGTTATTGAAGAGGGGCTGTATGCTGTTTTCGACTATAAAGGACCGAGCAATGATCCATCGATATTTCAGTATATTTACTCAAGATGGATTCCCAACTCCATATATCGACTAGACGATCGACCACATTTTGAGGTATTAGGAGCTGCCTACAAGAATAATGACCCATCTTCTGAAGAGGAGATTTGGATTCCGATCATTCAAAAATAACGGTCTAGTTAGATCGTGAAATCATGCGAACAAGAAAAAGCATTTGAAGGAGCAGTCCTCTTGACGATCTATCCGTTAAAGGCTACGCACAAAATCATTGAACACCTGTTTATGTTTTTCAAAATCGAGTTCAGGTGATACGGACACACGCACAATATAGTCTTTATCACCTTCTTTGGTTGTGCCTTGGGTAGAGGTTGCTGGTACGGTCCAGTAACAACCCTTGGGTTGACCATAGCTCACACAGAACTTACTTTCCTGCGGAATAGCCTGAATCATCATGTTGATCAGTTTGAGGTTGAGTTGACGCTTATAGGCTTCTCTTTCGGCATCCGTAGCTCCTTTGGTGGGTAGATCCATCGAAAAGACGGAAGGAGTAAAGCCCTGAGCAGCAAGTTCTTCAGATACAAAGTTGATATTAGCCTCTGGCAATGTTTCGCCAATAAAATTGACAAACTCACGAGTATTTTGATAGGCCCCCTCGATGCGCTCGAGCATGGATGGCAGTTGCTCTGCCAAAATTGCCATTTGATGTAGGGTGGCTGCATTGTCGCAGAGTAAAAGGTGTCGTTCGATCGTTTGGAGCAAGTTGGCGGCTTTGTTATTGGCCACACAATAACCTGCCGTACATTTACCAGCACTTGGGAATTTGGAACCACTGGCATAGGCAATACTCGGGACATCGGATAGTAATGCGCCCTCTCCAAGCATATTGAGGTTGGGGCAGAAGGTCTGGTCGAGTATGAATACCGCTTGAACTGCTGTTTTACCATCCGCTGTTTGTCGTGGCTTAGCTAGGGTATTGAGCAGGGATTGCATATCGGGTACTTCGACACGCGGATTGGTCGGTATTTCGGCAATAATGTAGGGAATAGCGTCTTCAAGGGCCAATTGGTCAAGTACCGGTTCAAGGCTACTGACCATATCGCTGCCTCCATCAACCGCAAGGTCGACTATACGGACGGGGTCGAGACATGCAGCCACACGGCGCGCCTGATCGTTGGTGCCACCATAGCAATTGGTGGGTACAATAAATCGGATTGCTTTGCCAGGGTGTTGTTGCATCGCCTCATCAATGAGGCCCATCATGATGGCGTATTGTATCGACAAACCACTCGAAGCTAACAAGGGGTCTGCAGTTGTATGCGTAATATCTCTAAGTGTTTGTTGCACCAAAGCTTTGTTTTGAGCATAGGCCGCCTTGTATTCGTTTGGAGCGGATTGTCCCACCATTTCCTGCAATACAGCTAGGCAATTAACTGGCGTCATGGCAATCGTTTCTCTGCGACGCACATGTTGAATAGCTGATACATAGGCTGTGCTATCTTTTGATTGCATGAGTAGAATAGAACCCATTACAGGACGGAAATTTATAGCAAAATCGACGTTTGGATAACTTTCGAAATGGGCAATGTTATCAGGCTGTTCTACCCAAATCGTGCTACCCTCAAAGGGGCTTAGGCTCTCTGGATGATTCGTCTGCAACCATTCAAAATCATAATCATAGACGTTTTTAAGTCTATCGATATCGAAGCAGTCGGGTAATTGACGGGATATAATTCTTGTCGGAAGTTTATCGAGACGGTTTTTACGTAAGATCGCCATGATGGCGATGGTTTGGGATGAAAAACTGATGACTTGATCAGCGGAGACTCCTACCTCTTGGGCAATGGTCCATTCCAGCACACAGGATAAAGGATGGCCTAAGCGAATGTAATCATAAGCAGTTGGCAATTGGTGGAGTCCCGAAGTGTCTTTGGTAAGGAAGAGGGCCTCAAATTGCGACAGAAAGTCGGTTTTAGCAGCCGCTTCGTTGTAGATGTCAAGACGGTGCGTGGTCAGGCGAAGCCAATCTTCAGGCACCTGGTTCAAAAGTTTGCTGATATAATTAAGCGCAGTATCGTTTTTCATGTATATCCGCTATTTTCTATTTTAGTATGCATGCAAAGATAGTAAAATATGATTCAGGTATGAGGGTGGTAGCACGAATTTGTGCATCCTACGGAGCGTATATAATTGCTAATTTTTTTCTTGATTTGTCTAAGCAAGCGGAGGTAGTTATTGTACAGCTTTCCCCTTTAAAGTCCTACACAAACTAATAAATGCGATGATAAACATAGTTTTGGGGTCCAATAAAATAAGGGTATATTACAAATGAATCAAAAGTGTAAACAGTCGTATATGAAAGGGGTACGGTTCTTAACGGTCTTGTTTTGGTTGTCAATAGGTGGACTATTGTGGACGGCTAATCATGTCGATCTCGCCCTTCTGCTTTTCTACATTCTCTACTGTATGTGGCTGTTCAACCGATACAAGGAAGAGTCATTACGCTTTTCCAAGGCGGGGTCCTATATTGTTGAAATGGCTGCGATTCCATTCTTAGCCTTGTACATGTATATCATCCCCACGATCTTCTTTATGTTCGAGGTCTATCTAAACCAGACTATATACTTGATTTCTTGGGGCGTTTGTATCTTATTGTGGATTCAGTTGCGTCGATATAATCGAAAAAAAGAACAGCAAAATCTATTCGACAATTTAGCTAGGATAGGTGCATCTAGTATTGAACAAGCGAAAGAGCTGCCCGATTGGCCATTCAGCAAGGGTATACAATTGCTCACGAATAAAACCCCTCACGGGAATAAATCCATAGCCTACGTGCTCATGAAAAGAAGGGCTTATTGGTTTATTGAGTCGTTTCACCACATAAAACGTAGAAGTTATAAAGGAGGTGGGGTTGAGACTCAAAGTCAAAGAACTATTTATGTTGGCTGTGTATTAAAAATGGATGGACCGATGGTTGAGCAATATGCTTTTTGTAATGGTTTATCAGACGGACCCAGTATTACTGGAGATTACTCGGGTATTGATAAGGATGAATTTTGTGAAGGACAGATCAGGGCTTCAACGACGAAAGATCGTGAACTAGCTAACAAACTCGATCAGTTATTGCCTAAAAAGCTGGTTTATGGTGTCTATGGTGAACGGAAAAAACATTATGTCTTCATCTCATTTGGGTATGCGTTATTAACGTCTACGAATGAAGAAAAATACAAACAAACATGGCAAGATATAGATGAATTAGTGAAGGCGGTTCGAAAGATCCTGAATGAAAACAAAGAGCCGAAAAAAACAAATAAAGCTTCTAGTAAAAAGAAAAAATTAGACAAAGTGTCAAACCCGTGGGAGATGAAGATCGATGGAAATAAGATATTCATCTTTAAACATGGCGAACTATATATGGGGTATTCTTATAAAAGTTATTTTAAACAAGGGCCTTCCTTACCCATGCCATACGAGCAAAAGGTACAGGCCGTTGAAATGATCATAGCGAAATGTGGGGAACATATTGACCTGTCAAAACAACATACCATTCTGAGGGAATCGCCCGAGTTTATCGTTCAAAATACGGCAAGTATTTCCTATGATGAACAAAGTTATACAGGAACTTTCTCGGCAACGGTTTCTGTTCGCGTATTCGAAAATGAGGTCTCATTATCCATTACACCAGAAAATGAACATTTTAATTGGTACGCTCAATCAGAGCATCAAACCCTAGAAACCATCTACAGAACATTTAAGAAGAACAAGATCATTAAAAATCTATCAAGAGAAAACAAATCGAAATTATTGGCTCATTTGAAGTCTTTGATATAATGAGTTGAAGTAGAGTAAAGTGTATCTTTATATAAGTTACTCCGGGAAATGTTTTGCGTATTTTTTCGACCTTTTTTAGTTAGATACGGATAGATACTATGGCATACTATAATCGTGAACTTTTTAATGTTGTCTTTTGATAATGAATCAGATTGGATTAGCAGGAATATACATTCAGGTCGGTTAATTTAGATCGAATACTCTTTTAACAAGTTGCTTATCAAAAGTATGAGATTAGCCTTGCGCAGCATTAGTTACTATGCGTCAGAGGCACTAAATCAATTTGGTAAATATATTGTTAATATATCAACATAAAAACTTGTTTGTTATGAGTTGACTTAAGTAAAAGTTACCTTGTGTAAATAAATGTACACCAATGGATAAATATAAATCTATCCCTTTCATTGTCTTTTTTTGCTCAACATTGTATGCTCAATTAGATTGGCGTTCAATGATGCATCGAAGGGATATGAACTTCTTTGAAATTCAAGATTCATTTAATAATGAAATTGGTGACACGCCTTACGAAAGAGGGCGTGGTATCAAACAATACCGAAGGTGGGAATATTATTGGGAAAGTCGAATTGACGAAAAAGGAAATTTCCCTCTATCAGGGAAGGTTCTTCAAGAAATGGATTCGTATTACAGGTCACATCCAGATAGTCGTAACTATTTGGCCGGTTCAGGCAATTGGTCAGCGCTTGGTCCTATTAATAAACCCATTAATGGAACTGGACAACCAAACGGAAATGGTCGCCTGAACTGTATCGCTTTTCACCCAACTGATGTCAACACTATTTTTGTGGGTGCCCCATCTGGAGGGTTTTGGAAAAGTACGGACAACGGTGCTACTTGGACACAATATGTTACTGGCTTAGTTCGATTAGGCGTTTCCAGTATTGTAGTTCACCCGACAAACCCAAATATTATTTATATCGGGACAGGGGATCGTGATGCAGGAGATGCTCCCGGATATGGTGTTTGGCGTAGTACAGATGGTGGATTGACTTGGGCTGCTCACAATACGGGGATGGGTGACCGAACTGTTTATGAGATTATTATGGACCCTACGAACCCCGATGTTCTGATTGCAGCAACCAATAGCCGTATCTATCGCAGCACCGATGGTGGTGCTAACTGGACACAAGTGTTTTCCGGGCATTCCTGTAAAGATATTGCGATGCATCCTGGCAACAACAATATTCTTTATGCTTCAGGCACCAACTTTTACCGTTCTACGAATAATGGCGCAAGCTGGACACAAGTGACATCTGGTGTTCCAACGGGTTCCTCCCGTATGGCGCTCGCCGTTTCTGCAAATCAACCGGACTATGTTTATATATTAGCGGGTGACGGTAGTGGGTTTGTGGCCTTGTCGAGATCAACAGATAGTGGTCAGAATTTCAGCCAACGCTCTAATACTCCAAATATCCTAGGCTATGATACTAATGGCTCTGGCACTGGAGGCCAGGCTTGGTACGATCTAGTTTTAGCTGCAGACCCTAGTAATGCCGATGTCATCTATTCTGCTGGTGTAAATATCTGGAAGTCTGTGGACGGTGGACAAAACTGGACAATTTCAGCTCACTGGACGGGCAGTGGCGGTGCAGATGATGTGCATGCAGATCATCATGCACTAGATTTCTCTCCTCACAATAATCATCTTTATAACGGAAATGATGGTGGCCTCTACATAACAACGGATGGAGGGGTTGTCTGGAATGAATACAGCAGTGGATTGGGTATTGCTCAGATTTATAAAATAGGAGTTGCTCAAACTACAGACAATACGGTCATTAATGGATATCAGGATAATGGTACAGCTATTTATTATGATGGCCCTTTCAATACAGAAATAGGTGGTGATGGCATGGAATGCATCATTGACCATAGTGACGCAAACTATATGTACGGGGCGTTGTATTATGGCAATGTCCGAAGGTCGACAGATGGGGGGGTAAACTTTTTTACAATCGCAGATAATGGGGTGAATGGAATCAATGAATCAGGTGGCTGGGTGACCCCCTACACATTAGACCCCAATAATGCTGCTCGAATGTATATTGGTTACAAAAATGTCTGGCGCTCAGATGATGTCAAATCGCCTGCATCAAATGCGATTACTTGGACAAGAATTTCTAACCTGGGGAGTAGCGGAAACTTGGTTGATGTTGCGGTAGCTCCGTCTAATAGTGATGTCCTTTATGTATCCAAATCCTTAAGTGGGAGTCGTTTGTTTAAAACGACCAATGCCACTGCGGCAAGTCCAACTTTTAGTTCTTTACAAGCAGGCTTGCCAATCAATTCAAACGTGAAAGATATTGCTATCGATCCGCTTGATTCTGATCATCTTTTTATTGCGCAGGGTAATAATATTTATGAATCGTCGAATGGCGGAACAAGTTGGACAGATATATCAGGAAGCCTACCAAATATTTCATTAAATACGATTGTTATTGATCAGGATAGTCCGATTGAAGCGAAATATGTTGGTATGGATGTAGGTGTGTACTATCGAGATAATACAATGTCCGATTGGCTCTTATATTCAACGGGATTACCCAATGTAGAAATTACTGAATTAGAAATCCACTACAATCAAGCGGAATGTAAAAGTTCACTCTTTGCTGCATCCTATGGTCAGGGTTTATGGAAGACGGATTTGAAAGACCCTGGAAATGTTGCTGCGGTAGCTTGTTTTGAAGCAAGTTCAACAGTAATTTGTATGGGGGAGACTGTTGTACTCACCGACAATTCTTCGTACACACCAACTTCTTGGATATGGACAATTACGCCAGGTACCTTCAGTTTTGTTGGGGGTACAAATGCTAATTCTCAAAATCCACAAGTTCAGTTCTTAGCGGCTGGTAGCTATGATATTCAATTACAAGCGGCCAACTCAATAGGAAGTGACGTAGTAACCAAAAACACGTACATTGCTGTTGCTTCATCTACGATTGCGTCTGTTTTCAATGAGGATTTTGAAGGAGAGGCTTTGTGCGGTACAAACAATGATTGTGGAGCTACTACTTGTTCTTTGTCATCAACTTTGTGGACCAATTTGACCAACGGAGTTGAAGATGATATTGATTTTCGAGTGGATGAGGGTGGTACGCCATCGGGAAATACAGGTCCTTCAGTAGACTTTAACCCAGGTACAGCAACTGGAAACTATGCGTTTACAGAGGCTTCTGGAAGTTGTACAGGGCAAACAGCTATCTTGGAATCGGCTTGTATTCAACTAAATCAAAACTATAGCTTTGAATTTGCGTACCATCTTTTTGGTTCTACAACAGGATCGTTACATCTTGATTTAAAAGTAGGAGGAACTTGGATTGAGGATTTTATGACACCCATCGTTGGCGATCAAGGAAATGCATGGCAAACTAGAACTGTTAGCCTAACAGCATATGCAGGGCAAACCATTAAATTGCGTATTAGAGGTATTACTGGCTCAGGATTCGAATCGGATATGGCAATTGATGATTTGCGTTTTGAGGCTGAACCGACACTTAATACGTATATGACCGCCGTTAATAGTGTATGTGATGGAAATGGTCAGAATTTACTGAATTGGACTATGTCAGACGGGCTTTTCAAAGGGGAGTTTAGTATTGAGAAACGAATCAACGATAATTGGAGTTCGATAGGCTATGTGTTAGCTGATGCTAATCAACGGTACTATGAATTTGCAGATAACCAACCCTTTTTTGGGGAGAATCTTTACAGAATTAAGATCATTCCAGAAGTTGGTATTCCTCATTATTCTCCCATAACTGCTTCCAGTTGTTCTATAGATGTCTTCACATTTAAGGTGTTTCCAAACCCATTCAAAGATGAGGTATCTGTTCAGTTTTATGCCGAAATGGAAGGAAGGTTACCGTATAGGATTACCAATTTATTAGGGCAGAACCTACAAGTTGGAAATTTAGAAGCCTCGAAGGGGTTAAATACGTTTAAACTTCCCATTATCGATCTACCTAAAGGAATCTACCTTTTTCATGTAGAGGGCAGCATGTTTAAATTAGTGAAAAACTGATCAGATCATTATTGGGCATTAATTAATGACTCTTGATTATAAGTGGTCTATGAATATTTATCATTCCACCAAATTGTCATTCTAGATCGAATCTGATTTTCTTTCGTATTATCGCTAGGTTGATACAGCGATGTGCCCATTACCTCATCAGGTAGGTACTCTTGTTGAATAAAGTTACCGGGAAAGTCGTGTGCGTATTTATAATTAGCCCCATAGTCTAGGGTTTTCATCAATTTTGTTGGGGCATTTCGAAGGTGTAGCGGAACGGATAGATCGCCGGTCTGTTTAACAAGTTGCTGAGCATGATTAATCGCCATATAGGCTGAATTGCTTTTGGGGGAGGTAGCTAAATAAATGGTACACTGAGAGAGGATGATTCGTGACTCAGGCCAACCTACAGCCGAAACGGCTTGAAAGCAATTATTCGCAATACCTAGGGCTGATGGATTTGCTAACCCAATATCCTCTGCAGCAGATATAATGAGGCGTCGTGCAATAAACTTCACGTCTTCACCTCCCTCAATCATTCTCGCTAGCCAATAAACAGCACCGTTTGGATCGGAGCCACGAATCGACTTGATAAAAGCAGATACAATGTCATAGTGTTGTTCGCCATTTTTATCGTAGACACTGATATTTTGTTGGATGATTTGCTCAACAAGCTTATTGGTGATCTGTATGGGCATTTCCTTTGCAGCGTTGATCACCAATTCAAAGGCATTATACAGTTTTCGTGCGTCACCTCCAGAAATGCGAAGCAGTGCTTCGGTTTGCTGGAGATCAATTTCCTTTTTTGAAAGAATTTCGTCAGTCTTGATAGCACGATCAAGTAAATCGATCAATTGTTCTTTTGAAAGGGCATTTAAAGTGTAGACCTGACATCTCGATAAAAGAGCAGAGACCACTTCGAAGCTTGGGTTTTCTGTGGTTGCCCCAATTAAGGTAATGATCCCCTTTTCGACCGCTCCTAACAAGGCGTCTTGTTGAGATTTTGAAAAACGATGAATCTCATCAATAAAAAGAATCGGTCTACTTTTAGGAGAGAATAGACCACGTTGCATCGACGATTGCTTGATCACTTCACGCACCTCTTTTACACCAGCATTAATCGCCGAAAGCTCATAAAAAACTCGGTCAGTGTGCGTTGAAATGATTTTGGCAAGGGTCGTTTTGCCTGTGCCGGGAGGGCCCCATAGAATCATTGAGGGTAACACTTGCGAGTGAATGGCATTGTACAAAACGGCATTGGGTGCCAGAATATGTTCTTGACCAACATAGTTTTCGATATGGGTCGGTCGCATTCGCTCAGCTAATGGTATGTTATGTGTATCCATGGAGCTGTCGGTTTATCGTATTTCTTGTCCATTCAAAACAACCTGATCGATCCAGTCGTGACCAAATGAATAGGGAATAAAGGATAGATGCTCCATCGGTTCAGTTATAATGAAATTTGCTTTTTTACCCACTTGGATACTACCTACCTGATCTTGGATTTCGAGCGCAAAGGCCCCTTGAATAGTTGCTGCGTTGATTGCCTCTATAGCAGTCATTTTCATCTTGATACAGGCTAATGAGATAACAAATGGCATCTTTAGCGATGGGCTACTGCCTGGGTTGAAATCGGTAGCTAAGGCTATCGGTAGATCAGCGGCGATCATTTTTCGTGCTTCAGGTAATGGATCGTTTAAAAAGAAGGGGGCCGTAGGTAAAAGTGTAGCAATGGTACCACTATTCTGTAAATAGTGAATTTCTTCATCATTGATCACTTCCAAATGATCAACTGAAATAGCAGCTGCATCCACACAGGCCTGAATACCTCCCATTGAATTAAACTGATTGGTATGGACTTTAGGTTTCAATCCAAATCGATGCCCAGCTTCCAAGAGTTGTTTTGTTTCATAAACAGAGAAGGCTACTTTTTCACAAAACACATCCATATAATCTGCGAGACCTTCATCCTGAATTCGAGGGAGCATTTCATGGATGATCAGGTTAATGTAGTCTTGGCGGCTATTTTTATATTCGGTTGGAACGGTATGTGCTCCTAAAAAAGTTGCTTTTACAGGGATATTTGTTGTTTCTTTCAGACGCTGGATAACCCGAAGCATTTTCAATTCAGCATCTAGCGTAAGACCATACCCACTTTTTATTTCAATAGCACCCGTACCATGATATTCAGCCTCTTTAAGACGTATTAAAGCCTTTTCAAACAAGAGCTCCTCATCCATCTCTTGTAGCGCCAGGGCAGAGTTTTGAATACCGCCACCTGCTTGGGCAATTTCTTCATAACTGGCACCAGCAATTCGCTGCTCAAATTCATTTTCACGAGTTTTAGCAAACACTAAATGGGTATGAGAGTCACAAAAGGTGGGTAAGACCCACTTTCCTGTCAGGTCCTTGACCCGATCAACATTAGGAAGAGATTCCGACATGGGGCCATAATGAATGATCCGATCATTCTCAACCAATATATAGACATCGGCCAGAATATTTGACATACCCAATTGTTCACCTGTAAGGGGTGATGGATTTGATTGGCCAACGAAAAGACCTGAAATGTTGGTGTATAATGTTTTCATGCTCGGCACATTTTGTTATAGCTTGAATGAACAGTGTACATTAGCCGTTAACGAATATACTATAAGGATTGCACAATAGTGACCAATAGAAAAAAAAAGCCCTTTCCATGTACTGAAAAGGGCTTCTTATATAGATACTTATAAGACTAAATAGACATCAGATCAATAAATTGATCGTACCGTTTCTGAATGATCGCATCATCCAGGGTTTTTAATTTATTCGGACCAAATGCCTCAACGCAAAATGATGCTATAGTAGATCCATGAACCAAGGCTTTTTTCATATTCTCGAATGAGAAGTCATTGGTTTTTGCTAAATAACCAATAAATCCTCCAGCAAAAGAATCTCCGGCACCAGTTGGGTCAAAAACCTGATCTAAAGGCATCGCTGGTACATAGAACATTTTATCCCCTTGGAACAACAAAGCGCCATGCTCTCCCTTTTTGATCACCAAGCTACTAGGTCCCATAGTCATTATAACTTCAGCAGCTCGAACTAATGAATATTCGCCGGATAATTGACGTGCCTCCTCATCATTGATCGTTAAAACATCAACATGTTTTAATACGGCTTTTAATTCATCCATAGCAATGTCCATCCAAAAGTTCATGGTATCAAGAACGGTCAAGGCAGGTTTTTTATCGAGTTGTTCGATTAATTGCATTTGGACAGCAGGGGCAAAATTACCGAGCATGAGATAATCAACGTTCTTACAAGACTCAGGTAAAACAGGACTGTAGTTTTCCAATACATTTAGTTCTGTAGCTAGTGTGTCACGAGAATTCATATTAGAATGATAGCGTCCAGCCCAAAAGAAGGACTTTTCACCCTGTCTTTTCTCGAGGCCATCCAAACGGACACCTCTGTTTTCAAGCTGTGCTAATTCATCACTAGGGAAATCATCACCGATCACTGAAACCAACTGAATATCATTATATAACATAGAACTGGCCCAAGCGATGTATGTACCAGCACCACCAATGATCCGATCGGCTTTACCAAAAGGTGTTTCTATGGTATCAAAGGCAACTGTTCCAAGGATTAAAAGACTCATAATTGTATATTTTTTCACAAATGTAAAACTATAAGTCTGTATTTTGCAATAAATCTTGCAAATAAAGGCTTTGTGACTATTTTTTTAAAAAGAGGAAAAAATTCTAAGATAAATTTGCAAACAAACTCTAACCGATTTATATTTGCAACACTTTAAAAGTAACCGTCTCCATAGCTCAGTTGGTTAGAGCATCTGACTGTTAATCAGAGGGTCGCTGGTTCGAGCCCAGCTGGGGACGCAATTTTTGTTTGATATTTATACTTAAAAATTAATATATGCTTGTAATTGAGGTAAAAGACGGAGAATCTATCGACAAGGCACTACGTCGTTATAAAAACAAACACAAAAAAGTGCAGTTGACGAAAGAATTACGTTCTCGCAAACATTTCACTAAAAACTCTGTAAAAAGAAGAGCAGAGATCTTGAAAGCTAAGTACATGACTAAGAAGCTTTCGGATATGGCTGAATAGGCCTTGTTTACGGTGTATATCGTTAAATAGGATTTAATGCTTCGGTGTTAAATCCTATTTGTGTTTGGTGGAAGGACCATTGAATCAGCTATTTGTGTAAGCTGCTCAATTACAATAACTTGTATATTAAAACTCAGAGGTAAAGTGAAATTGGATTTCAGGGTAGTCTGATTGTGCTGTTTGTAACATCCATGGAGTTTCAGCCAAATAGACCATACGGTCCTCTTTGTCGAGAGCCATGTAGTTTTGTTTTTTACGCGTAAAATCCTTCATAACATCTTCGTTTTCCGAGGTAATCCAGCAAGCTTTATATAATTGTATTGGAGCATAGGAACATGTTGCTCCATACTCGTGTTGAAGACGATATTGAAGTACTTCAAATTGAAGTTGTCCTACGGTTCCGATGATCTTTCGACCGTTACTGGTCTTTGTAAAAACCTGAGCGACTCCTTCATCCATAAGTTGATCGATCCCTTTATTTAGTTGTTTCGACTTCATGGGGTCGGCATTTTCAATGTATTTGAAAAGCTCAGGGGAAAAACTGGGTATTCCTTTGAAATGCAGTGATTCACCTTCGGTAAGTGTATCACCGATCTTAAAGTTCCCAGAGTCATATAAGCCAACAATATCGCCTGGATACGCGTCGTCTACAATCTCTTTTTTTGATGCCATGAATGTAGTAGGATTCGAAAACTTGATCTTTTTACCCTTTCGAACATGTAGGTAATTGGTGTTACGTTGGAATGTTCCTGAACAAATTCTCAAAAAGGCAATGCGGTCGCGGTGTTTAGGATCCATGTTTGCATGAATTTTGAAAACAAAGCCTGAAAATGAATTTTCAAAAGGATCTACAGCGCGCTCTTCTGTGTCAAATGTGGAGGGTGTCGGAGCAATCTCGACGAAACAATCCAACAATTCCTTAACCCCAAAGTTGTTAATAGCCGAGCCAAAAAAAACAGGAGACAACTGTCCTGTTGTATAACTATCATGATCAAAGGAGGGATATACTTCAGTGATTGTTTCAACTTCTTCACGGAGTGTTTCAGCATAGTCCTCACCAATATGATGTTCCAAACTTGGATCTTCAAGGTCTTCAAATAACATACTATTACCGTACTTCGTGTTCGGCGAGAACAAATTCAAGCTTGAACCATAGATGTCATACACGCCTTTGAATTGTTGACCCATACCAACAGGCCAAGAAAGGGGACACACGGTTAGTTTCAATTTTTCTTCGATCTCATCTAAAAGGTCAAATCCATCCTTTCCCTCACGATCCATTTTGTTGATAAAAACAATAACGGGTGTATCTCTCATTCGACAAACTTCCACTAACTTTTCAGTCTGCTCTTCCACACCTTTTGCCACGTCAATGACAACGATCACACTATCAACAGCCGTTAAGGTACGGTAGGTATCTTCGGCAAAATCCTTGTGGCCAGGAGTATCTAAAATATTGATCTTAAAATCACGATATTCAAAGCCCATGACAGATGTTGCCACAGAGATACCCCGCTGTTTTTCGATTTCCATAAAATCTGAGGTGGTTGATTTTTTTATCTTATTCGACTTAACGGCCCCAGCCGTTTGAATGGCCCCACCAAATAAAAGAAGCTTTTCCGTCAATGTAGTTTTTCCCGCATCAGGGTGAGCAATGACGGCAAACGTTCTTCGTTTATTGATTTGTTGATCCAAGGATTGCATATGTAAATCGTTATATTGTCTGCAAAAGTAATAAACTTACTGGAAACCTAACAGGCGTAAACGTATTTAGACATGAAACGAGACCATATATATAATCAAGATCCGTATACCTTTAAAGAGGAAGTGTATGCAATTGTCCGGGCTATTCCGGCAGGACGAGTTACTACGTATGGTGCGATTGCCAAAGCGCTGGGGTACGGAAGATTATCGAGACAGGTGGGCATGATTTTGAGTCGCTCTCATTCAGATACACCCGCTCATAGAGTTGTCAATCGTGTCGGCCTTTTAACAGGAAAGCACCATTTTGGAGAAGGACGTATGCAAGAGCTCTTAGAAAGAGAAGGTGTTCAGGTATCCGATGATAAGGTAGTGGCGTTCAATCGTCTATTCTGGGACCCTTCTATTGAGCTATTGGATCAAGAGGTCTAGAATGGGTAAGATTTCGTAATTCTCAAATCCTTTTTGTTGAAGGTGTTGATAGATTTTTTTACGTTTTTCAAATGTAGATAACCGAGCATTTAATTGATCTAATTTTTGTTGGACAAGTTGAGTCAGAACTTCTTTGTAAATAGTATTATCAATAGCTTGTTCCATACATCGATCGATCTGTTGCTGAGAAATACCCTTCTGAAGCAATTGTTGAGTGATCTTTCGCCGCCCCCATTTTTTTTGATTGAATTTACTCCGGATGAATAGTTCGACGAATCGACTTTCGTTCAAAAAGTTCTGCTCGATCAATTCAGCAAGATATATATCGTGCTCATCAATTGGAACACCTAACAGATACTGTTTTTGGATAACGTCTTGATGACACCGTTCTGTATAGGCACAATAGGACATTAATTTTTCAAGAATATTCGTATCAATCATTTGCAAAAAGGACCATCAAATCTTTAAGTATAATATACTATTTAATGAATAAGAAATATAGTTATTTGAAGAATTAGTCTAAAAATCCTATATTTGCATCAAATAAAGTGCTATTCGTAGAGGGAACAATTT
>CAXQBA010000162.1:0-2668 GCA_964221885.1 Luminiphilus sp.
TTCATCAATAGCTTGTTCGCCCACTTGAATTACTTTATCTCCAGACTCAAACCCCATCTGTGTAGCAAGAGCAGAGGGTGATAGACCGTGTATTACTTTATCAGTATCTAGATATTTTTCTCCCCACACAAATAGAACCATTGCAAATAGTAGAAAACCGAGGATAAAATTAACAGTAACACCACCTACCATGACGATTAAACGCTGCCATGCTGGTTTTGACCTGAATTCCCATGGTTGTGGTTCCATAGCCAGCTGTTCTTTATCCATTGATTCATCAACCATTCCAGCAATCTTTACATAACCACCAAGAGGTAACCAACCGATACCATATTCGGTTTCACCCTTGTGTACACTGAAAATATTAAACCAAGGATCAAAAAATAAAAAGAACTTCTCCACACGCATACCGAACTTCTTGGCTGGCCAATAATGCCCGAATTCATGGAGTGTAACTAAGATTGATAAACTTAATATAAGTTGTAATATAATGATCAATGTACCCATTAGCAGATAGTTATATATAATGTGTGTTTAGTTCAGTGAATTTGAGATTGAAACCCGTTTGATTAGATTAGTTTTGGTATCTTGCAAATGTAGCAAAAAGAATGATTAGTTTTCAGATTCAATCACTTAATGTAATGTTATGATATTTGAATACAAAGGTATACGACCCGTGATACACCCCAGTGCATTTATACATCCTCAAGCTAATGTAACCGGAAATGTAACAATTGGTGCTGATGTATACATAGGACCAGGTGCCGTCTTGAGGGGTGATTGGGGTGCGATCATTGTAAAAGATGGTTGCAATGTGCAAGAAAATTGTGTCGTTCATATCTTTCCAGGTAAATCGGTGATACTAGAAGAAAATGCCCATATCGGCCATGGTGCTATCATACATGGGGCACATATCGGCAAAAATGCCTTGATAGGTATGAATGCGGTGATCATGGATGATGTAAAAATTGGTGATAATTGTATCGTTGGCGCTCTGTCCTTTGTTCCAAGTGAATTTGAATCACCTAAGAATCAACTGATCATTGGTAACCCAGCCTCCTGCAAAAAAACAATACCAGATCTCATGATTCAATGGAAAAGAGAAGGAACCAATTTATATCAACAACTTGCGCGAGAATGTCATACCGTTTTGAAGGAATGTGAGCCTCTTACTGAACCATCAGACGATAAAACAGACGTCGATTTATCCCATTACCTAACTTGGCCATCCTACAGAAACGCAAATACGGATAAGGGTTAACCATAACCAATATCAAAAATGTGTCATGATTTTGACATGATTTAACGTTCATTCGTTAAAAAAAGTAAAGGCTTTGGTGCAATTGTTTAAATTGTTGTTAATGCGTACCTACTTAGAAACTAGGTTTGTAAAATACTCGTTACCATTGTTGTATTCATTCATCAAAAACATTGTCCATGAAACAGTTCATATCATTCATATTTGCCAGTTTTGTTGGAGCGGCTATTGCCATAATGTACTCAAGTAAAACAGCTGATTACACAAACAATGAACCTGTCGTTGTCAAAACTTCAGTTCAGAACAATACATTACCTGAAATAACTAAACGAAAAGTAACTCACTCAGCGACATCAACACAACCTGTTGATTTTGTAGCAGCAGCTGAAGCAGCGATGCCTGCTGTTGTAAATATAACCTCGATCACTGAATATAAACCTAAGAATTCAAGAGAAGAACGTTTTTACAGATATTTTGGTACTCCTAAACCATCAGAAGCAACTGGTTCGGGCGTGATCGTATCTGAAAATGGATACATTGTAACCAATAATCATGTGATCAAAGAGGCCACAACTCTAGAGGTCACTTTGTTGGACAATAGAAAGTTTATTGCCAAAGTAATTGGAAAAGACCCATCTACGGATCTTGCTGTAATCAAGATAGAAGCACCAGACCTTCCCGTAATAGAATTAGCTAATTCAGATGAAAGTAAAGTTGGTCAATGGGTGTTAGCTGTCGGCAACCCCTATGAGCTGACCTCTACTGTAACAGCCGGTATTATTTCAGCTAAAGGAAGGGATATCAGCATTCTGAACGGCCAATATAGCATTGAATCATTTATTCAGACGGATGCTGCTGTTAACCCAGGAAACAGTGGTGGAGCTTTAGTCGATACTGAAGGTCGATTGATCGGTATCAATACAGCCATATATGCACCAACAGGAACGTATGCCGGTTATTCATTTGCTGTACCAATCAATTTAGCTAAGAAAGTCATGCAGGATCTGATTGATTATGGAGAAGTGAAGCGTGGTTATTTAGGTGTTATGATTCGCGATGTAAATAGCGATTTTGCTAAGGCAAATGGACTTGATGTAACAGAAGGTATTTATGTAACTGAATTAATCGAAGGAGGTGCAGCCATAAGCTCAGGTATCAAAGAGGGTGATGTGATCACAGAGGTCAATGGCAAGAAAACTAATAGCGTTCCTCAATTACAAGAACAAATAGGTAGTAGAAACCCTGGCGATTCCGTAATTGTTACGGTCAATCGTAAAGGAATCAATAAAAAAGTAAACGTAACATTAAGAGAATAATTAATTTTTGTGATTATCTGTTTGAGAAAAAAGCACAACTTTTGTTGTGCTTTTTTTATATTTGTACTAAGCCTGTGTAGCTCAACTGGATAGA
>CAXQBA010000163.1:0-2005 GCA_964221885.1 Luminiphilus sp.
TTGTTATTTTAAAAGCTAAGATTAGGAAGTAATTTATTTTGACATAGTTTATCTTTCAACACTCGTGCCAGAAAAACCTTTTAACAATTTTATTTTTTATACGTTAATCAAAACGCAGTAAAAAAAGTGCCTGAAATATTGTATTTTTGCACTGTCTTACATGAAAAAAAGATTTTTATGAGTGAATTGAATATCAAAAGTGACCGAGAAAAAAAAGGAACAAAAAGACTTGGAAAAGAAGCACTTGACGATTTCAAAATTGCCTGTGTGAGCCGTCAAGCTAGTTTGATGGGTCGTAAAGAGGTACTCACTGGTAAAGCAAAATTCGGAATTTTTGGTGCTGGTAAAGAATTACCTCAGCTCGCCATGGCTCGTGTTTTCCAAAAAGGTGATTTCCGTTCTGGATATTATCGTGATCAAACGTTTATGCTAGCATTGGGTTTAGCAACGGTAGAACAATTGTACGCTCAGTTGTATGCACATGCAGATCCAGCCTTTGAGCCTTTTTCAGCAGGTAGACAGATGAATTCACATTTTGCTACACCTCTAGTAGATGAAAAAGGGGAGTGGACAGACCATGTAGACTTGTATAACGTTACAGCAGACATTTCTCCGACAGCGGGTCAAATGGCACGCTCATTAGGAATCGCCTTGGCATCAAAAAAATACAGACAAACAAAAGCTTCACTATCGAATCGATTATCCAACGATGGTAATGAAGTTTCTTTTGTAACAATTGGTGATGCTAGTACTTCAGAGGGCGTTTTTTGGGAGACATTGAACGCAGCAGCCGTAATGCAGGTACCACTAGCTTGTTTTGTTTGGGATGATGGGTATGGTATTTCAGTGCCAAAGGAGTTTCAGACTACAAAAGGATCCATATCTGAGGCGTTAGCTGGTTTTCATCCATCAAACGATGAAGAAAAAGGTCTTGACATATACAAGGTGAAAGCCTGGGATTATAATTCCATGCGGAATATTTTTGAAAAAGGGATCGATAAAGCCAGAAAAACACATCGTCCTTGTCTTTTTCATGTAGAAGAATGTACACAACCTCAAGGACACTCTACATCCGGTTCACATGAAAGGTACAAAGATGCTGATCGATTGGCATTTGAAAAAGAGTGGGATGGTATCCGTCAAATGAGACTTTGGTTGGTTAAAGAAGGTTTTGCTACGGACGAAATTTTAGATGAAATAGAAAAAGAGGCTAAGAAAGAAGTTCGCGCATCTATTCGTAAGGCTTGGCAGGATTTCAATGAGCCAATCAAGCAATTGAAAACGGAATTAATTCAGGTACTGGCACCCAATGATCAAGTTGTTAAAGATTTTCCAGTCATTGAAGATGTGATCAATCAGTTGAATACTTCGTTAGATCCCACACACAAAGATATCATAAAGCATGCACGTTCTGCACGTCGGAAATTAGATCAAAATACCTATCCGTATTATAACGAACTTGTTGCTTGGATCAATACGAAGAAAAAAGAATACGAAACATTATATACGTCACATCTTTTCTCAGAGACCTCTAAATCAGCTTTAAACGTTCAACGTGTAGAACCAGAATATACAGATGCTGCTTCCTCAGTAAATGGATATGAAATATTAAATGCTTGCTTCGATCATCATTTACAATCGAATCCTTCAATCTTTGCATTTGGTGAAGATGTTGGATATATAGGTGATGTAAATCAAGGTTTTGCAGGTATGCAGGAGAAGCACGGAATACATCGTGTTTTTGATACAGGTATCCGAGAATGGACGATCATGGGTCAAGCTATAGGAATGTCAATGCGTGGCCTACGCCCTATCGCTGAAATTCAATATTTAGATTACTTGATCTACAGTTTGCCAGCATTATCTGATGACCTAGCGACGGTGAGGTATCGTTCAAATGCAACACAAGCTGCTCCTGCCATCATACGTACAAGAGGCCATAGGCTAGAGGGGATCTGGCATTCTGGTTCTCCCATTGGTCTGCTACTGAATAGTTTAAAGGGTA
>CAXQBA010000164.1:0-10792 GCA_964221885.1 Luminiphilus sp.
CAGCTATTGCTAAGAATGTAGCCTCAAAGGCAGACATTACTTTTACCAAGAATGGAGTTTCATTGAGTTCCTTCAATTTTAATGGGAATGCAATTGTAGCGAATAATGTTCCATTAGTAGCTGGTCAGAATACCTTTGTGATCACGGTTCGAAATGCCTCTGGACAGGCTACGGATCAGACCGTTGTACTTTACATAAAAAAAGTAGATCTAGTTCAGAAACCTGTCGTAACCATTTTATCTCCCAAAAACGGTTCGCGAATCAGTAGTTCAAAAGTCAATTTAAATGCTCTTGTAACTAATGTATCAGCTAAAGGTTCTGTTTCGATTAAATTGAATGGTCAGTCGGTAAATGGTTTTCAATTAAGTGGTACTTCTGTCACTGCCAAGAATCTTACCTTAAACCCTGGTTCGAATGTGATTACAGTAACCGGTCGGAACAGTGCTGGTCAAGATACAAAGTCAACAACTGTGATCTATCAGGCACCAGTACCTGGTCCAACTGTTGATATTAAAAGTCCAGCATCGAATCCATGGACATCACCTGTAAACAAAGTGAATATTACGGCTATTGCTAAAAATGTGACATCAAAGTCAGATATCACGTTCACTAAAAATGGTGTTCCTATGACTAATTTCAATTTCAATGGGAATGCGATTGTAGCGAATAATGTATCTTTAGTTGTTGGTCAAAACACTTTTGTGATAACCGTACGAAATGGATCTGGGCAATCATCAGATCAGGTAACAGTGGTTTATACAGGAAAAGTGAATGGAAATAGTTTGAATAACGGCAATTCGAATTCCAGTGTAACGCCACCTAATCCGTCTGGTACTGCAGGTTCTGGTACAAGTCAAGGACAGGGATCTGTTGGGAATGGTGGTGGAAATAACGAAGGAGGAAAAGGAAAAGGAAAGGGCAAAGGTGGTGGAAAATAATATGTACGAATAAAAAGGTAACATATTTTATGTTACCTTTTTATTTGATGGATGTGTATATTTGTGCTTCATGAAAGATCAATGTAGAATGAAGCGAAATAACATTAAAGACCTTTGGGGTGAAAAGTGGTTACCGATCGTGACAAAAGTCGAATCGAAGACTAGAGCTTATTTTTTTTCAAATTATGGACGAGTTAAAAGCTTATCAAAGTCAACAAATATTGAAAAACTTGTCAAAGGAAGTATTTCAGTGCAAAAGTATAACACACTGAACCTGCATCTGGAAGGTCATGTGCGCCAAAACTTTTATGTTCACCGTCTAGTTGCGGAGGCTTTTGTTTCGCAACCAACTACAGACCATTCTTTTATTATCCACATTGATAATGATCTATTGAATAATTACTACGGTAATCTAAGATGGGTTACAAGGGAGGAATTAACTCAATTTCGTATTTCTAAGGGTGCGTACAGAAAAGATAATCCTCAAAAGTTAAAACACTATAAATTGAATGCGGAGAAGGTAAGATCCATAAAAAAGGCACTATCCGAAGGTGAAATGAAGAAAAAAGAGATCGCTGCTATGTTCGGTATATCACTAGAAAATCTTAGAAAGATCAATAAGGGTGATTATTGGGCTCATATACAATCCGATCCGATTGCTTAACGACCTATTATTTTTAGTACTCTTTGTACAAATGTCTCTTTGGGGATACTGTAGTCATCAGCAAGTTTTTGAAGAATTGGATATATTCGTTCAATTTCCTCATTGCTCTCATAATCTAACCATTGTATTTGTTCTTGAATAAAATCTAATCGATCAGCGTATTCATATAATTCATTGACAGGGTCATCATTTTCTGTTTGATCCATCCATTGTCGTAACTCTTGAAGTGATGGATCAACATGTGCATCAAGTGCCTTTTTAATTTTTTGCTCTTGATTCATTTTTTTGCTTTTGTCTTTCATGTATTCCTGTAAACTTTTTTACTTTTGTCTGTCTAGTATTAAAAGTAATAGAATGAAATCGCAAAAATTAATTTTATCTCTACTAATCGTCTGTATACTTCCACTTTATGTATTTGCTCAACATGAAGGTGTACAGAATGAGTTTTCTGAGGAAAGTATCATATATAGTGTTTTGGAGTGGGTAGAATTTATTGTAGATATGTTTGGTATAGGTATATTACTTTTGGGCTTTATCAAAGGAATCTGGTATTTTTTAAAATTGGAGATTGATCGATTGAATAGCCGTCGAGATTTTGAAGAGGTCTTTGCGTTACGAAGTACATTAGGTTCATACATCATTTTGTCGCTTGATTTTTTAATTATCTCTGATATCATCCACTCAGTAGTAAAGCCTGAATTGATGGAACTGATCAATCTGGCTATCATTGTTGTTCTAAGAACTTCTATCGGCTTCTTTTTGGGGCGTGAGTTAATGGAATTAACTCACAATATGAAAAATAAGAACAAATCAATTCAGGAAAGTCCAACCGTTGGAAACGAAGATTAATCAATAAATTTTCATATATTGAGTGTATTCCCCACCCGTTAACACTCAAATTATGCTCCCATTTTCCCGTTTTTCCATCTTTTTCATGGTAGTTGTTTTCTTGTTCAGTTGTCAGAGAGATGAACTACCTGATGATCATGATCATCCTCAGCATTTTGGATATGTTACCGGTAAGGTATACACAGCTAATGGTATAAAGGTTATTGCCAATGTTTCTGTTTTTGTAGATGCAGAGGGAGAAATCTACCATACTTTTTCACGAATGGATGGTTCTTTTATTATGAAGGTACCTGTTGGTTCACATGATCTTCATATCCAAGCAGGTGATGGTAGCAAGTTTCGCTCTATACAGCCTATTGATGTTATTGAAGATGATACAACTGATCTGATCTCTAATGGAATCAATTTAAGGTTGAATCAAACAGCTAACCTTGCATATGTATGGGGTGGATATGATGCTATTGAATCTATTATTATTGATACATTGGGTTTTACAGCTACACAAATTTCAGTACAAGACCTCAAGGATATTTCAGTAATGGCTCAGTATGATGCGATTTTTTTGAATTGTAATCCATCAACAGTGGATGATACGATTTCTCAAAATCTAGGCATTTACACCGCTAGTGGTGGTAGTCTTTATGCTTCAGATTGGGCTGTAAGCTATCTTATGGGAGAACCTACAACATCATGTCCACAAGCAAAACCTTTCGGATTTATTGATGATAATACGCTTTGCACAAGTCGTTTAGGTATGGGGAATGCAGATGTGACAGGTGCTGTGGTATCCAACGATATTCAGCAATATTTAGGCAAATCATGGACGGATCTTCATTATGATCTTGCATCATGGGAGTCTGTTCAATCCATTGATCTTTCGTTTTGGGAGGTTATGATCGAAGATAGTGCCTCTCAAGATCCACTAATGATTCGAAGTAGTCAATTTGGACAAGCTTGGACAACTGTATCACTAGATACGTCGGTTATTATTGGAAATCCATCATCTCAATGGGTCACCATTTGTCATATCCCACCAGGTAATACATCGAATCCGGTTACAATAACTGTATCTGTAAATTCTTTACAAACACACCTGGCACATGGTGACTATTTAGGTTCATGCCAAGGTGGGAATAGTGGAAATATTTATTTTACTACATTTCATAATGAACCAAATGGACAGAATACACGAGATGTAACATCAATTCTCGAATACATCATTTTGAATATTTAAATGATCTAATAAATTGTCTTATTTCAAACGGCTACGTACGCTATTTAAACCACCTATGTATCAAGGTTGGGGACGTACGATGAATTATTTTGAAGGTTGGTATTTTAAGATTTTGAATGCAGATGCTTCTAGAGCCTTTGCGATCATTCCAGGAATAGCCATGGGTGAATCTGGGGAACAGCATGCGTTTATTCAGGTGCTAGATGGTAAAGCCTGTACAGCATCCTATCATAAGTTTTCATCTGATTCATTCGAGCCGAGTCCGGATGCTTTTTTTGTGCGTCTTGACAAGTCTTTATTCAGTGCTGATGGCTTGACCATTTCTTTACCTGATCTATCGGGAACCCTTGCATTTTCAGATCACGCTTTCTTTCCTAGCTCATTTTTTTCTCCTGGAATAATGGGACCATTTACTTTTGTGCCTCGAATGGAATGTTATCCTGGTATTGTTAGTATGGATCATAATATTATGGGAGCGTTATCATATAAAGGTGAAACCATATCTTTTGATGGGGGTAGAGGCTATCTAGAAAAAGATTGGGGGCGTTCTTTTCCTGATGCCTATATTTGGATGCAAACAAATCATTTTAAGACAATAGGTGTTTCCATGAAATGCTCCGTCGCTAATATTCCTTGGATTGGCTCGTCTTTCGTAGGATTTATTTGTGCACTTTGGATCAATAATGAACTCATTCGATTTACTACGTATAATTTTTGTTCGTTACGCCAGGTTATCGTAACAGCTGAAAAAGTTCAGATCCGATTACGTCATCCTAAATATATCTTGGAGATTGACGCTGATAGGAGTGACTCGACAAGCCTTGCTTCACCGATTCAAGGTTTCATGGATGGCAGAATAGAAGAAAGTATGACAGCATGTATACATATTAAATTAACCGAACGAAAAAGTGGATCGGTTATTTTTGAAGAAGTAGGTGAACATGCTGGTCTCGAGGTTGCTGGTAATTATAACAAACTATTGAGTTAATGTTAGATATTTCTCTCGATTTAGATCAATCGTTTTTTTGTTTCTTCTTCTCTTCTCTTGCCATTTTTTTCGATAGTCTTCTAGAACGATTTTCGGCCCTAAGGTTCTTATAATATCCTTTATCAGGCTGGACCCATGTAAAATTGAAAGCTAATGATGGAATGATCGGGAATAAGGAGACTTGGTAGGAGCTTAGATTAAATTCACCGGAGGATGCATCAGATTCAGGCACTGTATATGTAAAAAATACATTTTGACGGTTGTAAACATTATAAACAGATAACACCAAGGTCGACTCGAACGGCTGATTAGGTTTATTCAATTTGTATGAAACGGATAGGTCAAGTCGATGGTATAGTGGGAGGCGAGCGGCATTTCTATATCCATATTCGAGTGTTGGAATCTGATTGATCAAATAGATCGACTTGATTGGTGTATAAGGGGCACCTGAACCTAGAATAAACGTCCCACTAACATTCAATCGATCGGTGATATCGTAACTTGCCACAACAGACAGATCATGAGTTCGATCAAATCCACTAGGATAGTAACCACCTTCAATTTCATCGAAAACGCGTTCCGATCTTGATAAAGTATATCCGATCCAACCTGTAAAACGACCTTTCTTTTTTCGAATAAACAGTTCAATGCCATAGGCCCTGCCACGTCCAGCAATAAATTCACTTTCCACATCTGTGTCAACCGTTTGCGTGTAGTTTTCACTATAATCTAATTGGTTGTATAAATCTTTATAGTAGACTTCGATAGACGTTTCTAATTGTCCATCAAAAAAGTTGTGGAAGTAGCCCAATGCATATTGAAGACCCCATTGTGGCTTGACGATTTCGGTACTTGGCACCCAAAGGTCAGTGGGTAGGCTGGATGTAGAATTGGTGACAAGATGGATGTACTGCTTTCCAAGTGTTACACCAGCCTTGATCGAAGAATGTTTCGATACGGTAGCTTTTGCACTTAGTCGTGGCTCTGCACCAAAGAAACTTTTAACAGGTTCTAATGTGCCAAATGTTACATTGGTATCTAGTTTTGATGTATAAGGTCCAACCTGCTGGAAGAATGAAAAACGAATACCTGCATTTAAAGAAAAGATCTGGCTGATCTTCCAATCATCTAAAACATAGATACCTGCTTCATGTGCATATTTTTTTTCAGGGGCTATGATGAATTCATCGTCACCACTGAGCGCTTCGGCACGACTGGGTGTAAAGGTGTGAAACGTATAATCGGCACCGAATTTTAACTGATGTCGAGGACTTGGGTAGTAATCAAAACTGATCTTAGAGCTGTAATCTCGAATACTGGAATAATACCTAAACTGAAAGAGATCTTGCCCACCTGCTATTTCAAAATCATAGTCATTATAGATGAACATCAAATTCATAAAAAGTTTGTCACCGAAGATATGGTTCCATCGAATAGTGCCTGTAGCATTCCCCCATGGCATATCAAATACAAAACCTCGATCTGGATTACTGAAATTGAGTACATCACGACCAAAATACCCAGAAAGAAATAGTCGGTTATTCTTGTCAAAGGTATAATTAGCTTTAGCATTGATGTCATAAAAATAGTAATTGGTTCCACTGAATGCTGTATTTGTCAAAAAGGGTTGGGCAATGTCAAACAAGTAGGTTCTTCGTCCTGAGAGAATAAATGATCCTTTGTTCTTGACGATAGGACCCTGTATGGTAAGCCGTGATGAAACGATCCCGATCCCTCCTTCAATTCCAAATCGCTCCTTGTTTCCCTCTTTCATTTGTATGTCCAACACTGAAGAAATTCGCCCACCATAATTGGCAGGCATTCCTCCTTTGATCAGTGTTGTATTTTTAATGGCATCCGAGTTGAAAACGGAGAAAAAACCTAATAAATGACCTGAATTGTAAACGACAGCCTCGTCCAGTAAGATCAGATTTTGATCTAATCCACCACCACGAACATAAAAACCTGCCGTTCCTTCTCCAGAGGATAAAACACCTGGTAACAATTGAATGGTTTTGAGTATGTCAACTTCTCCAAGAAGGGCAGGTAATTTTTTTATGGAAGCTACATCTAATTCAATGGTTCCCATCTGCGTCGATTCAATATTAGCATCTTTCTCTTCGGCGGTTACTACGATCATGGAATCAAATGTAACACCGCTACTTAATTCAATATTTAATGTGGTGTCTTTATTTAGATCGATACGTATCTCACGATCATTGTAACCTGTGTAGCTAGTCACAATGGTATAGACGCCCTTCTCTAAGGTTAACGAATAAAATCCATATAAATTTGTGGTTACTCCGTCCAGAGTGTTGTCTTTGTTATAAACGGTGGCATATAGTAGGTCCTCTCCAGTACTGGCGTCTTTAACATATCCACTGATCGTAAATCGCTGTGCTTGTAAAGACAAACAAGAAATAAGAAGTAGAAAGAATGTAGATCGCATGTAATTAAGTTTGTCCAAAAGTAAATATTTGATTGACTGGTCTTGAGGATTGGGTTATGTTTTAACCATTTCTTATGTTGCGTTTAACAATAATTATGCCTCCATAGTTGGAATCATGCATTGAATTTCAAAGGAATTGTGATTTTGTTGTATTTTTAAGAAGTGTATTCATCATTGATCATATTATTGAGTTTTTTTATTACTTCGTCTGCTTTATCTCAAAGCTTCTCGAATCATGGTTTGGTATCTGTGCATCATAATGGATTACTTTCTGTAAAAGGAGATGTTCAAAATAATACGAATGGATTATTCGATAACGATGGGGAGATTGACCTGACCGGAAATTGGACACATGTAGCATCCAATGAAGCTTTTGTGAAACAGACGGATGGAGAAGTGATTCTTTCTGGTGCCGATCAACGGATCAGAGGTACCAGTATAACTCGTTTTTATAGATTGGATCTAAGAGGGTCTGGCGTAAAGTATGCGGATCTAGATGTTTATGTGGATGGCTATTTAAATGTATTTGACCGTGAAATGTTTGTTGATACCAATACGATCTACCTTTTCAATCCAGATACGAATGCGGTGGATGAATTTGTTTTAAACAATCAGTACGGTTGGGTTTCATCTGCTCAAGGTGGTGGGTTATATCGTAATACATCTTGGGTGGGTACGTATTATTTTCCTATTGGTGGGCACATTTCTTTCAATGTCTTTAGACCAATGGAAGTAACCACCACTCTTGCTCAGACTCAATCATTCTTGGCGCATTTTAATCCTGACGATCCAAATTTAGAT
Organism: Luminiphilus sp.; assembly: GCA_964221885.1. Lineage (GTDB taxonomy): Bacteria > Bacteroidota > Bacteroidia > Chitinophagales > Saprospiraceae > Aureispira. The sequence goes on from CAXQBA010000164.1 coordinate 7,924, forward strand.
GGTTTGGATAGGAGTCAGACAAGCTATGAGATCTGTGATGTCCATCCGAATTTTTATTATTGGTTAGATGCAACTCAAACTGGTGCTGATATTTCTGTAACGGTATATTTTGATCCGTTGATCGATGGTAATTACAATGGAGTTGGTAGATGGCAAAATACGGAGTGGATTAAACCTTCATTTCAAGATGATATTATTACAACTGCTTATACATTAAGTGGTGTTCGGACCTCTACAGCAATTTCCAATGTACTAATAGGACGGTATGATCTCGTAAAAGCGGCACCAAATATATCTGTAACAGCTCAACCTGATCCCGTTTGTTCGAATCGTCCGTTACTTATTCAAGCTAATCATAACGGTCTTGATTTTGATAGCTATGATTATTTTGTTGATGGCGTCTTGGTTCATTCTGGTAGCTACTCACAATTCACCTATGATTCGTTTCGGGTTGGTACCGTTCCAATTTTTGTAGTAGGGAATTACGCTGATTGTGGGGATGTTAGCGATACGACTTTTGTAGAGGTTTTACAAGGTGTTAATGGAATGATCTCTCCAGATACGATCATCATAGAAGGAACGATAGCGAACCTCTACGCAAGTGGTGGTGATTTTTACCAATGGATTCCTGATTCTTTTTTGTCTTGTGCCATTTGTCCGCAAACTGAGGCAGCACCACCTTCTTCTCAGTATTATCAATTAGAGATTGAAACATTGGATGCCTGTAAAGATACATTAGATGTATTTGTGGATGTACAGCCAGATGTTAATTCAGTTTTATTCATACCTAATGTGATTACACCTAATAATGATGGCTATAACGACACATGGTTCATACAAAATATCGGATTGTTTCCTTCGAATAGTGTGATTATTCTTAATAGATGGGGGGATCAGGTGTTTGTAGCAAATAATTATCAAAATAATTGGGATGGACGATTTGGAGGTGCTGACCTGCCAGCAGGTACGTATTATTACATTCTAGATGTAGGTGGTAGTTGGGGTATATTAAAAGGAGATGTAACTATTTTAAGAGAATGAAGGGGCGTATTGTCATATCATATTATTTACTGGTCGGATTTTTTCAAATCAGTGTAGCTCAACAAGTATCGTTGATCAATGATTTTTTACACAATCCGGGGTCTTTGAATCCTGCTATGGTTGGATGGGAGGATATCACAGCCGTCACGGCAATGTATCGTCATCAATGGACCGATATGCCTCAGAACCCAATAACAGCAAATTTAAATTTCCGTCATTTTTATGAGAAACATAATATGGCGATCGGAGCTGGGATTACTCATGATCAGACAGGACCTACTTCGATGACAGGCTTGAATCTTCAATATGCGTATCATTTAAAATTCAAGCCGGAGGATCAAGGCCAAGAGAAGAGAAACCGACTATCTATTGGATTAACCTTATCTTTATATCAATACCGACTTGATGGAGATAAATTGCGATACAATGATGCTGGAGATCCAATTATTGTTGCTAACACGGCCTATCGATTTTTACCAGATGCTGGTGTGGGGCTTTTTTACTACAATGACTTATATTATGTAGGAGTTTCAGTCCCTCAGATCTTATCGTTGAATGTCCAATTTGAGAGTGATAATGCGTTATCTAACATAAGGAGAGTAGCTCATTTCAATATGAATGCAGGGATTAAGATTCCCATTCGTGGGGCAGGTGGTTCGTTAACAAAATCCTCTTTAAAAGAGATGGACAAACACGTTTTAATACCATCTATTTGGTTAAAGTATGCACCTACCTCTCCGTTGAACTTTTTTGCTGGTATGAGATATATGTGGCATCAGACATTACTATTCGGTTTTGGTGGTGCTACTGATGGATCGCTGGTTATGGATATGAGTATGCTCGTTAAGAAGCGTATACGGATCGGTTATACATTCAGCCTTCCTGTTAATGGACTATTGGCTCAGACAGGTACAAATCATGAAATTGTTCTGAGTTATTTATTCGGTGCAGGAGGTAATGGTTGGTTTTTTTCATCTGTTGATCAACAAATGAAGCTTTCTCGTTCAAAAAAATAATATGAGACCTTGTTTTCTTATTCTCTCACTTTTAATCAGTTCATGTATGTCAACAGGAATCGGAGATTGGAAATCTATGGATTTTGATCAATTTCAATATGAATTTGGAGATTCATCAGTTCCGCCGCCATATCATCGTAGTTACACGATCACATTGAAAGGGAATGAACTGCTCTTTGTTGTCGACTCATATGGTGATATTCTTTTAGAACAACGACTTGATATTTCTGCTGATTTCAAGAAAGAAGTCCGATCACTTTTGAAAACGTTTAACATAGAACATAAGAAGAAGACTATTTCGGATGGATGTGCGGGAGGTACCACTAAATATATACGTCTTTACAAAAATGGTGTTGAGGTATTTAAAGGAGGACTATACTTTTGCGCTGGAGATTCGTATGGCGACCTCAGTGGTGATCTGAATGGATTCAGTCAATCCTTCATTCAGACCTTTCTGCCCGACTTACAAAAGCGCATTCAAACAACCGAATAACTAAGGGTGCGATATAACCAATTTCTTGGTTGCAAGGATACCTTCTTCCGATTTAATTTGAACAAAATAAAAACCACTCGGGTATGTATCTGTTTGTAGGCGTATGCTTTTTTGATCCGGCAGGTGCACCGATGATCTCTGGTGTACTCGTCCGGTCATATCAACAACTTGATACATAACGGATTGATACATCTTTGAGATTAAATGAAGATCAACGTAATCATGGGCAGGATTCGGATACATTTCAAATACAAAATGGTCTATATCAGCAACAGTATTCTGTTGACCTACTAGGATACAATCTGATTGAATACTATCT
>CAXQBA010000165.1:0-8850 GCA_964221885.1 Luminiphilus sp.
TAGCTGCCAGATGAGGTGGTCTGAACCCTTTGCTGATAAAGTTTGACACCTCTTGAGCTAATTCATCTTGAATTTGTAAGGCAAGGTTTTTTCCGTCTATATTTGGCATATCGTTATGTTGTTTTTAACCATTTTTCAATTTCGTCTTTTTCAAAAAAGCGCATATTACTTTCCATATATTTTTTATCTAAAAAATCATAACGATCGATCAGTAATCGAATTAATTTTTCAGGCGTTTGTTGGAAGGGGACCAATATCTGTAATTGAACATAATTCGGTTGAAAATGAAAAGTGTTTTCACAGACCATATCAAATGATTGATCATTGGACTGACATTCTTGGTGAATCGCTTTTGCCAATGAGTGTGTCATAGGTTCTGTTGAACCAATCACTACATTATATCGTAGTCTTTTTCCTTCACCCCCTAAGCCAGATACAATAAAACCGATCGTTGTATCCATTAGACTTTGCTCCAAAAGCATTTGAGCATGGATCTATCCTAATCTTACCCAGTTTTTCTGATATTGATCTTCAACTTCTTTTTCAATTTTCTCTAAGAATCGATAGGTCTTTACAGAACTTTGTAATGATATTAGAACTACAAGCCGTTTGAATGTTTCTTCATCTCCAATATCAGACCAATCTTTTTCTAAAAGTTCTGGGTCAAAGTTTACATCAGAGAGTGATTGTGCATACTCATGATATGCACTTATCAAGGACGGACTGAGATTGTAGGGTATGATACGAATCTCATCGGGGATTTGTAATGTTTGTTCGACTGAATCTTCGTTCGCTTTCATCCATTTAGTTTGCGCTCAAATCTACAATTTTATTCACGGTCAGAGAAGATACTTTAGTACATTTTATGTAATATTGTTCAACCATTTATTTCTAATGATGAAACACAAAACATACGTAGTTGGTTTGACCGGTGCCAGTGGTGCTGGAAAAACTACGTTTATTAATCAAATTAAAGCAACATTCGGTGAATCAGATATATGTTTGATATCACAGGATAATTATTATAAACCGAGAGAACTTCAAGAAAAAGACGATCAGGGTGTTGAAAACTTTGATCTACCTAGTTCTATCAATGGAGAAGAATTTGCCAACGATATTCAAAAGCTTATCAATGGCCAAACGTTACAGCGAGAAGAATATACTTTTAATAATGAATTAGTGACACCAAAGATTCTTACTTTTTCACCTGCACCTATATTATTGATCGAGGGTATATTCATTTATCATTTTCCTGAGATCATGCGATTGATTGATCTTAAACTTTTTCTTGATGTTAAAGAGACGGTAGCACTTTCAAGACGTATTCGCAGAGATCAGATCGAGCGAAACTATCCATTGGAAGATGTACTGTATCGTTATGAACATCATGTGTTACCCACTTATGAAAAATATATTCAACCCTATCGCTCCAAAGCAGATGTTGTGATTAATAATAATATCAATTTTGATATTGGGCTTAATATGCTCACTGAATTTTTGAAAAGTAAATTGTGATACCTATACTTTTCATGTAAATTTAACCTAGCTTTTTACTATCTTTGCATTAATTCTGTAAAATGGGTCAAATGCTCATATTTACTAGTTTTAGGTATTTTTTTGATAACGTTCGCCTCACCAATACAACACATCATGAAGTTTATTATCTCAACGTTTATTACTCTACTCATTGTATCTTCTTTTTTTTCCATGGTACAAGCACAAGATAAAGACCCTTATCGGTCGATGACATTTACTGGGTTAGCTCCTTTTTATCATGGTGTAGCTTCTGGTGATCCTCTATCTGATGCTGTGATCATTTGGACCCGTGTGACAACATCGGACAGTATTGCTGAGGTTACTTGGCGTATAGCATTAGATACAGCTATGTCATCAGTTGTGGATTCGGGCATCGTTTCAACAGATAATTTGAAAGATTTTACGGTCAAAGTTGATGTAACCAACTTAGCACCCAATACATTCTATTATTATGAATTTGAGTATCAAGGACTTTATTCAATCAGAGGTCGTACTAAAACAGCTCCTGTCGGTGATATAGATAATATACGTTTCGCTGTTGTATCTTGCGCATCTTATGCACATGGTTATTTTAATGCTTATGATCGAATCAGGGAACGCAACGATGTAAATGCTGTTATTCACCTGGGTGACTACTATTATGAATATGGTGATGGCGAATACGGATCAGTTCGAAATTATGATCCATCTACTGAGATCATTACTATTTCTGATTATCGGATGCGATTATCTCAGTACCGCTTGGATGCCTCTTTAATGAGGCTACATCAGCAATATCCATTTATATGTGTCTGGGATGATCATGAAACAGCCAATAACTCTTGGTATGGAGGTGCTCAAAATCACGATACAGGCGAGGGGTCTTGGTTCAATAGAAAAGCTGAAGCAATAAAGGCCTATTTTGAATGGATGCCCGTTCGAATGCCAGATCCTGCTATTGATACGCAGCGCATCTATCGTTCGTTCAGATATGGTGATCTTGCTGAACTACAGATGTTAGATACACGTCTCCAAGGTCGTGAGGAACAGGGTTTTGATAATACATCTACACCAGGTAGAACGATATTAGGAGCTGATCAATTTGATTGGTTGTGTGAACACATGGACACGTCTAAGGCACAATGGCAGATATTAGGACAGCAGGTAATGATGGCACCACTAGATGCAAATATCCTAGGTTTTGGTGGTCCATTATACCCCAATGATGATCAATGGGATGCGTATGCTGATGAGAGAAATCGTTTATACGATAGTATTTTTGCCAATAGTATTCAAAATGTTGTTGTTCTTACAGGGGACATCCATACCTCATGGGCTAACGACCTTCCAACGGCTACTTATGTTGGTTCAACTGGTGCTGGTTCGGCAGGTGTTGAATTTGTTGTTACTAGTGTTACATCTCCAGCACTTGATGCACTAGGTGCTTTAGGTGGTGTGGCAACAGGATTGATACAAAATGTAAATGAACATATGAAATATATTGACCTGACGCAAAAAGGTTACTATGTATTGGATATCACTAAACAACGGACACAAGCGGATTGGTATTATGTGGATCGCGTCGATCAATTAGATTCAAATGAAACGTGGGGGAGTTCTTGGAAGACCGACGATCTATCACGTCATTTATCAACAGCTATGGGGGCTTCGGTAGCAGATTCCTCGTTGATAGGAATCCCTGCACCAGATGATCCAAGAACTTATACAGTCTCAGTAAATAATATACCGTCACATGCAACAAATACATTGGTTAGTATTCATCCCAATCCATTTATTGATGGATTAAATATGCAATTTACAATGGCTAAAGCAGATGAGGTCAAACTATCGCTTTTTGATTTAGGAGGACGTTTATTGGCAAATAAAGATCTAGGTTACATGGCTGCAGGTATCCATAATGCTGAGTTCAGTATCCGAAACTTGGTACCTGGAAATTATGTATTGAAATTACAGTTGGGTGATGATATTCAGTCACGTGTTGTGATCAAAAAATAATTACCACTTTTCGAAAAATTTTGTTGGAAGTAGTTCTTCTTGTTTCGAATCGGTCATCGCATAGTCGAATCCCTCGTAGATCGCATAGCCACCGTGCTGTCCTTGCTTATTCAAGGCAAGAAATCCTACTTGCATTCCTTTAATGTTTTTATGTCGCTGTATAATTCGCTCAACAGCAATTTTACAGGCTTCTTCAGGGCTTTTACCTTGTCGCATTAATTCAACCACTAGATGTGAACCTACGGTACGGATCACCATTTCACCTACGCCTGTCGCACAAGCTGCACCTACTTCGTTGTCTACATATAATCCTGCTCCGATAATGGGAGAGTCTCCAACACGTCCATGCATTTTGTAGGCCAAACCACTGGTTGTGCATGCCCCTGAAAGATTACCATTCGAGTCAATTGCCAACATTCCGATAGTATCATGATTTTCGATATTAACAGGTGTTTTGTATTCTGAAGTTTCTTTCCATTTCAACCAGGCATTCTTGGATGATTCTGTCAAAAGGTTTCTCTTTTCAAAGCCTTTAGATAGAGCAAATTCTTGTGCGCCTGTACCGACCAACATAACGTGTTCGGTATCTTCCATTACTTTTCGGGCTACACAAATAGGATTTTCGATCTCTTGAAGAAATGCAACAGAGCCACATTGATGTAGATGATTCATAATACATGCATCAAGCGTAACATTTCCATCTCTATCAGGAAGACCGCCCAACCCAACAGAACTATTATTAGGATCAGATTCAGTAACCATTACACCTTTTTCAACAGCATCAATAGCTTGTCCATTGTTTGAAAGAATAGTCCATGCTGCTTTATTTGCATCCATTCCGTGGCGCCAGGTTGATATAACTACAGGTTTGTTAACAAGTATCTTATCATCTGAACTTGAGGAATGTTGATTCGATTGCTCATTTGAACATCCAACAAGTGGAAAGGTAGGTGTTAGACCTAAAAACTTCAAAAAATTTCTTCTTTTCATATTATATACAATTATAGATGTATTGAAACATACGTATTCAATTAAAACAAAGGTAAAGTTCGCTATATCACTAATTACAAAAAAAAAGTGACTAATTTGTGAGACGGGTTATCTAATGTAAAACCTTATCAGTAAGAAAATTATAAATGCAAACCTTTCAAATCATAATCCAACTCATTATGTTCAGTTACATTCTATCGGGTTGTAAACAACTAAAAACCGTTTTACCAAAGGGACCGGTTGTTGATGATTCCATGCGTCAAAAAATAGTAAATGCAAATGTGCCAAATTATCAATATAGTTCAGATAATCTAGTTGATTTCCCTGTTATTCCATTTCAGATTTGGGGTTTAACCTACGATTTGGATATTATCATGGTAACAGAGCATCCTACATGGAATATGCATGAGTTTGCAAAAATAACCACTCCTGAAGGAGATGTATGGTTGATCAAGGATGCCTATGAAGATAGTTTGAATCAGGTTGTTACAGCAGATATTGATGATATTCATACATGGCTACCTGAACTACCAATAAAACGAAAGAAACACCCTATACAGGTTATCGACCGATCGATCGGAAAAAAATTGGATCTTGAATTTGATTATGTCAATCACGATAATGAGCATGTAAAGGCCTATTACAAAGGACCATTTCCAAAGACGTATATGAAGAAAAGAAATGGTTCGACCATGGGTCATTCACGTCATCAATTGTTGGTGGCATTAGATCTTCCATATCGTGATTTTGGTCGTAAAGCTGGGATGCGATTCGATGGTAAGAAGGTGAAGATGAAACGACTACTAGGTCTGGTGCCATTCCAAATGGCTTTGATTCAAACCCAAGCAGGAATTAGTGGAGGAGAAGCAACATTTACCTTAGATAATGATCATGTGAGATGTGAGCGAGTGATCAATGGCGAAAAAGTCCCTATGATATATCGGGAAAAACGAGATTCGGATACATTGGAGTTATGTACCTTCAGTTCTTTAAGAGATATTAAGTACTCGTTTATTTCAAGAGATAATGAACTTAATTTAAGTTTTGCAGAAGTTCGTCAATATGGAATGGATTGTTCGAATGTGAGATTATCATTTTATCCTGCGTTGCCAGATCTACAAAAAAAATTCGATCAAACATATACATCCACGTTTATTTTGGATGTTGGAGATATGAAAGGTAATGCTTATGGGTCGGTAAAAGTTTGGTGGGAAAAAGATCAGTTACTTTTTGAGATGATACCCGAGGAACCATGGTGGATGTTAGATCGCAATATGTTAACGACACTTATTTTTACAAAAAACAATATTCATTTACAAGCCCGTATGTTATCTTCGCAGTAAATCAAAAGTAATGATGCGTTTTATTCTTCTCTTTCTTGTGCTAATTCAGACTAGTAACCTCTCTATCGCTCAAACTAAAGATACGGTTCGTGTCATGGTCTACAATTTACTTAATTATCCAGATGGTAGTAATTCATGTTCCAATAATACCATCATACTAGGCCGCCAAGATACGCTCAAAAAGATCATTGATTACATTGAGCCTGACATTCTGATGGTTTGTGAGTTACAACATGGGCCTGGAGGGATTGGTATATTGAATAGTGCGTTAAATACGTCGGGGAGGACATCCTTCGCTATGGCTCCCTTTATTCCTAATAATTCTGGATCATCGAACCTTAATAATGGTTTTTATTACAATACGGACCAGTTCGTTCTTAATGAAAACACATTACATAAAACCACATTAAGAGATATAGGTCGCTATCAATTGGAATACAAGTCTGTAAATAGTGCAGGACAACCTATTTATGTTGATTTCTTATTAGGACATCTGAAAGCAGGATCATCTGATGAAGCAGAACGTGCAAAAGCCTGCGATACTATCAGAAAATATATTGATACTGCTGTTTTCGAGCGAAATTTGATCGTCGGTGGTGATTTTAATATGTATAATGGGTATGAATCAGGGATGCAGATTCTAACAACGGGAACCTATCCTTTGCAAGACCCGATCAATATGCTTGGAGCTTGGCATAATAATTCAGGTTCAAGTTTTATGTTAACCCAATCTACTCGATCTAATGCTACTATCAATTGTGGAACATACGGAGGTATGGATGATCGATTTGATATCATGTTAACATCAAATTCGGTCATTACAGGGCAAAAGTCGGTTCGATATTTACCCAATACATATCAGGCTGTAGGTAATAATGGGTCAATATACAACGACGATATTAATGCATCATGGAATTCTTCGGCTGTACCAAGGTCTATTCTTAATTCAATGTTTTACATGTCGGACCATTTACCTGTTATTATGGACATAGAGATTGATGCTGATCCCTCTGTTTCCATTCAACAGATTCCTGATGAGCTTGATATTACGATGTATCCCAATCCTACCTCTGATTGGTTGCAATTGTATCATCGATCAAATAATGATCATCCGATCGATGTGTCGATCATAGATCTAATGGGGCACTCTATTCAACAAAAATCATTTCCATCACAAGTTGGTCAATCCGTTGTATCCATTGATTTGAGACAAATTCCAAATGGGTTATATTTGATTAGGGTACGATCTGGTGACCAAGTATCTACAAAGAGGATTGTCAAGTTCAAGAGCTTTTGAGCGATATCAAATTTGATAGAACGTTCCTTTAGTAAGTAGGAATCTTTCAATGTATGATAACCATAGTCGGTACTTCATGATAAAGGTTTAGACGTGAGGGCTTTCGTTTCACATTCAAGGATAAAAATTGTACATTGTCGTGGTAAAAATATAGAATGAGTCATTTTTCAGGTTTTGTTAATATAATAGGTCTTCCTAATGTGGGTAAATCCACACTTATGAATGTCTTGCTAGGTGAAAAAATGTCCATCATAACCAATAAACCACAAACGACTCGACATCGCATCATTGGTATTCACAATGATATGACACATCAAATTGTTTTCTCAGACACACCGGGTTACATTACTGAACCCAAATATGGTATGCAAGAGAGCATGAACGATTTTGTAAAGGGTGCATTCTCCGATGCTGATATCATGATATTGGTCATTGATATTACCCAACCATTTGATATGGAACACCCATTATTTGAACGATTAAAAAAAATGGACGTTCCTGTTTTTCTAATTTTAAACAAGGTTGATCTATGTGATGATGCATCTATTTTGATTCAGATTAACCAATGGAAGAATGCATATCCATTTAAAGAGATTTTTCCTATTTCAGCGCTTCACCAATCAGGTATTGATAATTTGATCCATCATATAAAAGAATTAACACCTGAGGGACCTCCATTTTATCCAAAAGATCAATTTACGGATCGTCCTGAACGTTTCTTTATAAGTGAGATTATTCGAGAGAAGATTTTATTACATTATTATCAAGAGATTCCATATTCATGCGAGGTCATTGTGGATACGTTCAAAGAGGATGATGAAAAAGAATTAGTTCGAATTCATGCTACGATTTATGTATCAAGAAAGAGTCAGAAATATATTTTGATCGGTAACAAAGGTAGTGCTATAAAACAATTGGGTATCGATTCACGGAAGTCCATCGAACTTTTTTTAGAGAAGAAAGTATATCTCGAATTATTTGTAAAAGTGAAAGATAACTGGCGTGACGATGATCGATCTTTAAAACAATTCGGCTACAAGATATGATCGTTGAGGCAACATATATACTTTTCTTATATCCCCCTACCATAGAAGGATCATTCAGTGCCAAGATAGGTATGGGTTTTGATAAAACATCTACAGATGCAAATATGGAGGTCACCCTATCAAATTGTCACTCATTTGAAGATGTAATTAAGAAGTCCATGGAGATTCTTGAGGTTTTAAAGATCAACAGGTCAACCGACTTTGTTTTAGTGTATCCCTTTTCACAGTCTAATGATAAAACACAAACACAACGTGTCATCGATCGTTCTTGGGAACTCAATGAGATCGCTATGATCAATGGATGGCGTTTTGACAAACAAGTTCCTTTTTATCAACCCAATAAAACAATCATTGAGTAGTATGCAGTTTGAAGATTTAGATTTAGATTATGATTTATTGGATGCCCTTCATTATATGGGTTTTGTAGATCTCACACCAATTCAGGAACAAGCTATACCTATTATTTTAGATGGTGATGACCTGGTTGCCTGTGAACAAACAGGAACTGGTCAAACAGCTGCTTTTTTATTACCGATCCTTCATAGCCTTTCCATTCGAAAAAAAAATACGACACAGGCTCTTATTATTTGCCCAACTCGTGAGTTAGCGATGCAGATCGATAAACAGATCCAAGGTTTTTCCT
>CAXQBA010000166.1:0-5388 GCA_964221885.1 Luminiphilus sp.
CTTTTCAACCACTAAAAAAGAAGACAAGCTTGGTATTATAGGTCGAAAAACAAGTTCGTACAAAGATATCGTTATAAATGCACCTAATCATATTGAAACCTTTACTGAAATTGACCTGGAAGATATCGATCTGAGTAATATTGAGCGACCCGATACTTTTTGGACTCAAAATAGACATGAGAACCTTTCAAAAAATGAAAAAGGGGTTTATAAAATGATCGACTCCATACAAAGTGTACCTATTTTCAAAACCTACTATGAGATCATTGAACTACTCTTAACCGGATATAAAGATTTTGGCCCTCTTAAAGTTGGTCCCTATTCGAATTTATTCACTTGGAATGATGTAGAAGGATTTCGTGTAAGTCTAGGTTTAGGCACTTCGGTCAATTTATCAAAACGTTTTCAGATCTATGGTTTTGCAGGCTATGGATTTGGAGATAGGCGTTGGAAATATGGCGGAAATATGCAATATGTCATCAATCGTCAAAAACGAACAGCGATCGGGGTTGACTTTATGCATGACGCCACTTTTGAAATTCGAAATTCGGAAGAACGAAAATCACAATCCCTTTTTTCTGGATGGCTTCGAAGGGCATCGATACCGCAAAAGATGATCTATAATACAGAAGGTAAGATCTGGTATAAACACACTTGGAAAAAAGGCTTCTCCAATAAACTTGTTTTCTTACACCGACGAATCGAACCGGTCGGTTATTTGAACTCACGGGGAGGTGGATTGAATTTCAGCTATATCGACCTGCCAAATACCACAACAGGTATTCCTGATACATTAAATCGGTTTAGAACTTCTGAGATCATCTTCAAGACTCGATTTGCCTTTAAGGAAAAAATCATTTCAGGTGCATTCAGAGACATGACCATGGGTCTTGGATCTAAATTTCCTATTGTTGAATTAGCCCTCTCTTTCGGTATCAAAGGAATTTTGGGTTCCCAATTCAACTATCAAAAAATCCGACTGAATTACAAACATTGGTTTTATACAAGTCCTGCCGGATATATCGAATATCAGTTTGAGGTGGGTAAAATATTTGGCAACCTACCCTATCTTTTCTTAGAAGTTCATCCTGGTAATGAGGCATACTTTTACAACAAAACCTCGTTCAACAGTATGAATAGCTTTGAGTTTGTTAGTGATTTCTTTGTTCATGCACGTATAGAACATCACTGGGAAGGCTACATACTTAATCGAATCCCTTTTATTCGTAAATTCCTTAGATGGCGACTCGTAACTGCCTTGAGAGCCTCATGGGGAACCTTATCTGCTGACAACCTTGCTCTTAATGAGTCGAATCATTACGATCGATCGATTCGAAGATCTAAAGATCGTCCAGAACCTTTTACTGAGGGACCCTTTTACGGCCCCTTTGATAAAGGCCCATTTGCTGAAGCCAGTATTGGAATTGAAAATATTTTTCAATTGATTCGAGTAGATGCCTTGTGGCGCCTCAATTATCTTGACAATAGAGATGCACAACTATTTTCAGTGCGCGTCACATTAAACTTCGACTTTTAATGTAAAAGTCCTATTTTTGGTTTTCCGAAAATGAGTACAAATACCGAACATACCGAAGAACAAGAAATGACATTTGTCGAACACCTCGATGAATTAAGAAGCCATATCATACGTATCGTTCTAGCACTTTTTATCAGTGGGATTTTTGTATTCTTTGCCACAGACTTTATTTTTTCTCATATCATTTTCGGTCCCTTACAAGCTGACTTTTTCACCTACCAAGTCATCTGCCAATTATCAGAACTACTTCACTTAGGAGATGCACTATGTTATACCCCTGTAAGTGTTCAAGCTGTTACATTGGATATGGGTGAAGCATTCATTCTTCATATAAAAACCTGCTTTTTTGGTGGATTAACACTAGCTTTTCCTTTTGTACTTTGGGAACTGTGGAAATTCATTAAACCAGCACTCTACGACAATGAAAAAAAAGCCATTCACTGGATCGTTGTGATCAGTTCGTTTTTATTCTTGACAGGCGTTCTTTTTGGCTACTTTATTTTATCCCCTTTTGCAATCAACTTCTTAGTGAACTATGATCTTCCGATGATCAATAGTTCCGAGACAACAGGAAGCATTTTAAAAGCAAGCTCATATATTAATTATATGATCATGTTCACGTTCCCGGTTGGTTTCATATTCTTACTGCCGATTTTTGTATATTATCTAGCCAAATTAGGTATCATTACTGATCAGACAATGAAAAAATATCGAAAGCATGCTATTGTCGGTATTTTGGTTCTCTCTGCCCTTGTTACTCCGCCTGATGTGATGACCCAATTCTTGATCGGAATTCCCATATACTTTCTATATGAAGTTAGTATAGGTATTGCTGCAAAACAAACAAAAATTAGAGAACAAGATGATCAATGACCTCAGTCAAACAGAAGAAAATTATCTGAAAGCTATTTTTCACTTATCAGACGATGAGAACAATTCGATCAGTACAAATGCCATATCGAATAAGATTGCAACAACCGCAGCCTCTGTAACGGACATGATCAAAAAACTGAAAGATAAAGATCTATTAGTTCACGAAAAGTACAAAGGGGTTCGTCTTACTGAAAAAGGACGTCATAATGCCATCATGATCATCAGAAAACATAGATTATGGGAGACATTTATGGTGGAGAAGCTAGATTTTAATTGGGATGAAGTACATGAGGTAGCTGAACAACTTGAGCATATTAAATCGCCCAAATTAGTCGATTCGATCGACCGTTTGTTAAACCATCCAAGGAGAGATCCTCATGGAGATCCGATACCCGACAAAAATGGACAATTCCCTAACTTAATTGATCGACTACTTGCTGATTGCCAGGTTGGCGATTCGGGTTACATACAAGCCGTCAAAGAACACTCCACACCTTTTCTTAAATATTTGGAAAGCCAACAATTACTTCTAGGCAATCATGTAGAAGTGATTGAATTTTTCGATTATGATGATTCCTTTAAAATCCGAATCAACCGTTCTCATGAAACGATCATCTCTAAAAAAGTAAGTGAACATATCCTACTAACATAAAAAAAGCATCCGAATGGATGCTTTTTTATTTTCTTACTGAATTGTAATGATTACTCTTCAGTTGTCTCTTCTTCAGTTGTCTCTTCAGTTGCTTCTGTAGCTGTAGTATCAGCAACAGCCTCAGTTGTGTCGGCAACAGCTTCTGTAGAATCAGCTTCTGGTGTTTCAACTACTTCTGTTGCAGTAGAATCAGTCTCAGTTCCATTAGCATCTCCTCCACCATTGTTGTTGTCACAAGCGATAAAAAGTGAGGCAGCAACAAAGATCAACATCCAGCTTTTCAAAATTTTCATAATTAATCTGTTTTTGTTGATATTTATCTATTAAGTCGCAAATATAGTCTAAATATTGATTCTACCTACTTTTTAGCTGCATTTTTTGTTGATTTTATCAACAAAAACCTTTCTAGCTTGCTCAATTTCGATTTCTGAAGCATTATCTCCTAACTTTTCTTTGACGACATCTATCATAGTCCCACCCATACAATCTCTCATTTTCTGTACATCCATACTACCAGATTCATCAACTGAATTTGTTTTACAATTACAAACCTTTTCAACTAACTGGTCGTTAAAATACACATCAAATTCACTAGTCTCCTCAGACGTTCCTTCTGTGTTCGTTTCGGTAGATACTTCAGATTGAGTTTCAGATTGAGAAGATTGATCGGTATTATTTTGTTGGTCAGAACAACTAACCACATAGATCAATAGTAAGAATAGGATGGAAATGGCTTTTAATTTTACTCTCATTGTTATGTATATTTGCATTAGCTCACGCGAAATTAGTTATTATTTCATATATTTTGAAAAATTAATCGATTGAAAACCAACAATAACATATCGATCGTCAATAAAAAAGCTTCTTTTGAATTTGAATTTATAGCCAAGCTAATAGCAGGCATACAACTTCAAGGGACTGAAATTAAATCTATCAGGGAATCGAAAGTCAATCTGAGTGATGCCTATTGTCGCGTTGAAAATAACGAGCTTTTCGTTTATAATATTTATATAAGTGAGTATACACACGGCTCTTACAACAACCATAAACCCAAGCGGAAACGTAAATTACTCCTAAGAAAAGAAGAGATAAAAAAATGGCATAACCGTGTCAAAGAAAAAGGATTATCGATTATTCCTTACAAGATCTTTATCAACAATAAGGGTCTTGCCAAAGTTGAAGTAGCTCTGGCTAGAGGTAAAAAGGTTCATGACAAACGAGCATCTATTAAAGAGAAGGATACGAAACGACAGATGGATCGTATTTTAAAATCGAGATAATATGCAAGCACCACTCACTACCAAATCATACATAACGTTGATAGCTTGTCTATTTTCACTTTCAATTTGGGCTCAAACAGAAAATGATTCAACTTCAACCATTCTTATTTCTGAAATGAGTCGCATCAATAAACATGAGATGTTACGTTGTCCTGTACATCAAAAAAACATGTCCCTTAATAGCCAATTCAGCATGCATAAAACATCTCCTGTAGCTAGTGATACTTACCCGTTTTCAATATATAATCATTTACGCCGATATTGTCTGCCATGCTCTCGGAAACACCGAGTTACCCTTCGTAAGTCTTCCTCAAAAACCTCAGAATAAATGAAAACTGTCGGTATACTAGTCCTTATTTCCGCTGCGTTGATCTATGGTCTATTACGCTTCTTACGTAATGTGCAACCAGATGATCAAGAAGTTGAGGAAGATCTTATCGAACTCAAAGAGAAGATAGCTGCCTTTAAAGGTGGATTAGCTGACTGGGATAGCGGTCTTTCATCAAATGAAGTGAACCAGATTATGACCAGATCAAATCAACGATCTGGTGATGGTGTTTTTCTATCTGATAGTGGTGATCCAGTATTTGCCTATGCCTTCAAAAAATACATAGGCCCTGGCGAAAATGCAGTAATGTATGCCATGACGCATACTGACGAGTATGTCTTTCGTATTACCAATAAAGGAACATCTGTTATTTTAAATGGTCAAAACGCCGGGTTAATTCGTGATAAAGAACGATTCTTTGATCAAAAAAATGATCTAAGGGCAAGATTAGTGCGAAATAATATCAAAAACACTTCGAAGATTTATATTGGGGATCTTGAAATCGGGAAAATCGCATTGCCTAATTCCAACATGATACAAGCTTTTGAAATAAGTGAAACAAACGTATCAGATGATGATAAATCAATAGCCAAAACATTGGCTATTTATCAATTAATTCACACTATTTCAGAAACAGATTAGAACCTAATCACACAAAGCTCTGTAGATGACATCATAGAGATTGATTGATGCTTTTTTTAATTCTACTTCCCATTTC
>CAXQBA010000167.1:0-7334 GCA_964221885.1 Luminiphilus sp.
CAGCATTTGTGATCACACCGCCAAGCAATGTGATCACAAATCCGTTTTGGGTATCGTCCTAGACCTTAACGACAGCACCAGTAAATTTCTGATTGCTGCCTTTGAACTTTTTTATAAACTTATCTTGTAAGACGGTTATTTTTTCTGCCATATTCGGATCTTTGAACGGATCGAATGGAAAAATATGTTCCGAAGCACCTCTATCAAATAGTGTATCATTGATAAGATCCTCTATGTATTCCTTTAATGCAGATTTGAAGGAGCTGGTAAAGTACCCTTTGATGTTAAATGAAAGTTGCCCAGTTTTAAAACTGAATTGAATATCGTGTAAGTATCCGTTCGCCGGTCCCCAAACATCGATCAAAAGATAAGGCCAAAAATGTATGGCAAGTTCATTATTCTTAACGATGAAACGAAGACTCATTGATCTATCTTTGGGGGTCATAACTTCAATGCCGCCCCAATAGCTTGAATAAAAGACAACCCCTTTACCGATGGAAGTGCTCAAACTGATATTCTTCACATTGGCAACATCGTCCAAGATATTTTCTTCATCTAATTGTTCAATGAAATGATCCACCGTGTCCTCAAGTGATGCCGATTCAAAAGTATATTTTTTATATTTTCTGAACAGATTCTTTACATGTTCAAGTTGTATGTTCAAGTCATCTAAGTGTGTTTGTTCATCGGCATCTATGTGATGGTCATGCTGATAGAGCTTCCGGTATTTCTCGTACTCTTTTTCAATACGTTGGATTTCTTTTGCAATTTTATCTAGAGGCATCGTTACAAGCGTTTATTTTAGCTGTTTGATTTACGAATTACTAAATTAAATATATACATTTGCGGTAGGAAAAATGCTAATTAGATCATTAAATAAATATTATATGAAAAACTTATTATTACTAGCTTCCATAGTATTTGTTGTTGCTTCTTGCACAACGGTTAGACCTGGTCATAAAGGAGTGATTGTTTATTGGGGTGGTAAAACAGATATGGAACAAATTCTCCCGGAAGGAATGGATATTGGTATCTCATGGCTTTGGAATTCATCCGTTGAGTATGATGTCAGAGAAAGAACCGTAGTTGAAGAATTTGAATTCAACGATTCGAGAAATATGCAGACACGTGTTGAAGTTGCTTTAGATTATAATCTGAATCCCGATGAGGTGAATTTGATACACACTCGTATCAATGACGTTGAAACCAAAATTCTTAAAACATTGAAATCAGCTGGAAAAGAAGTTGTACCTCAGTACACAGCATCTGAATTGAATTTAAAGAAAAGACAAGAAGCGGAGGCAGCTCTCGAAGCGATCATGAGTAAAGAACTTCCAGAGTTTCATGTACAATTTGCTCGTATTCAGATCACAGATGTCGATATTCCAAAAGCCTTGGCCGATGTTGCAGAGCAGACAGCTATTCAGGAAGGTAAGAATGGTCTAGCTGCTAAAAAGGAACTAGAACAAACGAACTTAGCAAAGGCAAGAATTGCCGAAGCGAAGGGTAAATTTGATGCAGCGGAATATGAAGCAAAAACTAAAGAGATTCTTTCTCAGCCAAATATGCTTGAATTGAAAAAGCTCGAGATCGAAATGGAGTGGGCTAAAAAAGGAATTTCTAAATATGGATCAAATAACGTTTTTGGAGCTAGTACAGCTGTCATAAAAGGTGTGAACTAGTAGAAATACGTAATAATAATTTCATGGACACAAGACTGAGTGTCAATATCAATAAAGTTGCTTTGATACGAAATGCAAGGGGCGAAGGTCTACCTGACTTACGACGCTTTGCTATGGATTGCGAGGAATTTGGTGCCGATGGTATCACAGTTCATCCTAGACCTGATGAGCGACATATTCGTTATGCTGATATTCCTACCTTAAAAGAGGTGGTAACCACTGAACTGAACATCGAAGGGAATCCCTCACATCGTCCATTTATGGATCTTTGTTTAGTCAATAAACCGGATCAGGTCACGTTAGTTCCAGATACCAAAATGGCATTAACATCCGATTCTGGTTGGGATACGGTCACATATAAAAGTTTTTTGTGTGATGTTATTCAGGAGTTGCAACAAAAGGGTATTCGTGTATCTATTTTCTGTAATGCCGATACAAAGATGATTGAGGGGGCTGCAGATACTGGAACGGACCGAATTGAATTATACACTGGCCCATATGCTAGAAACTTTTCAACCAATCCGGTAAATGCAGTTGCTGATTTTTCCAATGCTGCCAAGATTGCCACAACATGTAACTTGGGAATTAATGCCGGTCATGATCTTAATCTAAAGAACTTGGCTTATTTCAGTCAAAAAGTTCCAAATATTTTGGAGGTATCCATCGGTCATGCACTGATAAGTGATGCCCTTTATTTTGGAATTCAGAATACTATTCAGATGTATCAGCATCAATTAAGGATGCCGACACTTAAACCACAATAATTTTAATCAACTATTTCAAAAATAATACAAATGAAGGAAGTATATATCGTTTCAGTTGCTCGAACACCTATTGGAAATTTAGGTGGTGCTTTATCGAGCTTATCTGTTATTGATCTTGGAAAAACAGCTGTTGAAGGCGCATTACAAAAAGCAAATGTAAACGGTGAATCGATCGATGAGGTTTTTTTGGGTTGTGTTTTAACAGCGAATACAGGGCAAGCACCCGCCAAACAAGTTGCCCTTGCTGCTGGCATCTCTAATTCAACGCCATGTACTACGATCAATAAAGTATGTTCTTCTGGAATGAAAGCTATTATGTTGGGTGCCCAATCTATTATGGTTGGTGACAATGATGTTGTTTTAGTAGGAGGTATGGAAAGTATGTCAAATGCACCTCATATGATACCAGCTATGAGAAACGGGGTTCGATATGGAAATAACCAAGTTGTTGATGCAATCGTCAGAGATGGGCTTCAAGATCCATATAATGGTGATATGATGGGTGTTTGCGGAGAAGTATGTGCTGAAGGTAAAAATATCTCAAAAAAGGAACAAGATGCTTATGCTTTTGCATCATACGAACGTGCTAGAGCAGCTTTTGATGCAGGTGTTTTTGAAAGTGAGATCGTTCCTGTATCCGTTCCTCAACGAAGAAAAGATCCAATTATCGTCAGTATTGATGAGGAAGTTCAAAATTCACGGATTACTGATCTAGCAAGCGTTGAGAAAGGAAGAGCAGTATTCAAAAAAGAAGGCACTGTTTCTGCAATTAATGCGTCTAAGATCAATGATGGTGCTGCGGCTATGGTATTGATGAGTGCTGAAAAGGTTCAAGAACTTGGTCTAAAACCATTGGCGAAGATTTTAAGTTATGCTGATGCCGCTCAAGAGCCTGTTTGGTTTACGACTGCACCAGCTCTTGCTATGCCAAAGGCGGCTCAAAAAGCAAATATGAAGGTTGAGGATTTTGATCTATATGAGATCAATGAAGCCTTTTCAGTAGTTGCTCTGGCAAATATGAAAGAATTAGATTTAGCCCACGATCAAGTCAATATCCTAGGTGGTGCTGTTTCGATGGGCCATCCCATTGGTGTGTCTGGTTGTCGTATTGTGATGACATTAATTTCAGGGTTACAGCATAAAGGTGGAAAAACAGGTTTAGCTGGTATTTGTAATGGAGGAGGAGGAGCCTCAGCTATGGCTATTGAGCTTGTTTAATTACTTTTATCAAGATTTATATTTTAGACGAACATAGGTTAATGTTCGTCTAATTTTTTTGATACCTCACCTGTATTATCTTAAATTGAGTGAAACATTATTAAAATAGAACTATGTCTGATTCAAACAAAGCAAAAGTAAGTCTTCGTCGATTGATTGTATCCTCATTGGTTGGTTCCATCCTAAGTGTTATGGTAATCCTCATAATAAGTTTCTTTATCATTTCGAATGTTAGTTCCACCGATGAAGTGGTTCTGAAACCCAATTCAGTTTTACGCTTAAATTTAGATGGTGCTTTACCTGAGTTATCAAATAATGTCGGTCAAGATATCATGTCGGGTCAGTTCAATACGTCCAATAAAGTTGGACTTAGTGATCTTTGCCGATTGATCGATAAAGCAGCTGAGGATGACAATATCAAAGGAATTTTTATTGACCCTAAACAAGTCTCGATGGGGTGGTCAACTGCAAAAGTTTTGCGTGATAAATTGATAGATTTTAAAGAGAGCGGAAAATTTATTGTGGCATACAGCACGATGTTCTCTCAGCGTTCTTATTATTTAGCTTCAGTAGCTGACGAACTTTACATTCATCCAGAAGGCGGGTTCTCTTTTATGGGTATGGCGAGCCAACTTATGTATTTTAAAGGTCTTATGGATAAATTGGGTGTAAAGGCCAAGATCTTTTACGCAGGAAAATTTAAGAGTGCTACTGAACCATTCCGCCGTAAGGATATGACTCCTGAGAATCGTAAGCAAGTATCTGCTATGTTACGTGGGATGTATGATCTGATTCTTGAAGACCTATCTGAGAGTCGATCGATCTCTAAAACAAGGTTGTTTGAAATAGCTGATAGTGCTTTGATAAGAGAACCAGCCGATGCTGTTGAGCTAGCGATGTTCGATGCTATAAAATATCGTGATGAGGTTTTAGATGGATTAAAGGAGAAGTTGGGAACCCGTGATGATGATAAAATTGAAACAGTGAGTATCAACACACTAATGAAGGTGTATAAAGATAAGTTGTTGGATAAAACAAAAGAAGACAAAGTCGCTATTGTGTATGCTGAAGGAAATATTGTGGATGGTAAGGGTGACCAAGGAAGCATTGGTGGGGATACATATGCAGGAATTATTCGAAAATTACGCAAAAAGCCTTCTACAAAAGTAATTGTCCTACGCGTTAATTCAGGTGGTGGATCTGCACTTGCATCTGATCTTATTTGGAGAGAATTAGCTATGGCTAAGGAGGCAGGTATTAAAGTGGTGACTTCAATGGGTGATGTCGCGGCATCAGGTGGTTATTATATTGCTGCTAATTCAGATCGAATTTTTGCTGAAAAATCAACCATAACTGGTTCAATAGGTGTATTCGGTATGATACCTAATATGACTGAAATGTTTGAGGAAAAATTAGGTATCACCTTTGATACAGTCAAGATTGGTAGATATGCTATGATGC
Organism: Luminiphilus sp.; assembly: GCA_964221885.1. Taxonomy (GTDB): domain Bacteria; phylum Bacteroidota; class Bacteroidia; order Chitinophagales; family Saprospiraceae; genus Aureispira. The sequence goes on from CAXQBA010000167.1 coordinate 5,126, forward strand.
AAGCGAATCCGATGTTTTATGAATTCAATTCAGATGAGGAAGAGCTTATCCAAACTTCTGTTGATGAGACCTATATGACCTTTAAAGAAAAAGTTAGTGAAGGGCGTGGTTTGGATATTGAGTATGTGGATTCCATTGCACAAGGTCGTGTATGGTTAGGACAAAAAGCATTGAATATTGGTTTGGTTGATGAGATGGGCGGCTTGGCAAGTGCTATTGAATATGGTGTTGAGCAGGCTAATCTTGGTGAATACGGAGTTGTAGAATATCCAAAAGCTAAGTCTTTACAAGAAAAAATTGCTGAGATTTTATCTGGAGATAGTGAAGAAGACGATAAGGTTTCGATGGTATCGGCTATTTTATTGCAACAGATTCAATCATCAGTTTCCATCGCTGAGTGGAATGAGCTTCAACATGTTTATCGTCAAGTCAATCAGATGAAGGGTGTTCAGATGCGTATGCCGTATTTTATGAACATGTATTAAACAATTTTTTAGCTAGTGTAATAAATACGTTGTTATTTTAGTATATTAAGATTAATCAACTGATAAATCTTACATTTTAGTATTGAGATTATTACACACACTCATTTTTTTACTAAGTTTTTCCACCATTTTTGCTCAATCAATTTTGAGCGATTTACAATCCTTACACACCTATAATAAAAAGTATGATTACTATCAGAGTAAGGATGTAAGTATAGATAGTATAAAGCATTTAATCGATCAGTCTCATGACCATGAGTCTGAATTGGAACTCTTGATCTTTTATCTATCTAAGCAGTTTTTGATAGACATGAACGATGTCTATCCACAGTTTGATAAGGCTTTTCAACTTGCACAAAAGTCAGATAATATACTGAATAAGGCCGCAATGTATAGGTATTATGCTCTTGTTAAAGCCCTTGATCTTGAAAAAGAAATAGCATTACGATATTTAGATTCAGCTCAATCCATAATATCAGTTGTTGAAGATCGTGTATTTGAATCATTCTTAGAATATTCTAGGCATATTGTTTTTAAGTTTAATGAAGAACATTCAAAGGCGATACATTTTCTTCTTAAATCGTATGAATTATCAAGACAATATGCAAGCCAAGTTGTTTTTTTGTCAAGAGAACGAATGGTTATTGACTACGCACTGGATTTTAAAGCCGTCAATGCGCTTAATATAATCTTAAGTAGGCGAAATATCAAACAGATCCCTGAGAAGTATAGGTCTTTTTATCTGGTTAGTTACAGCAAGTATTTTGATATGATCGGACAACGTGATTCAGCTTTATTTTATGCTAAAGAATCCTATCAAACATATTCAGATCAAAAATCTGTATTCAATTATGCAAAAATATTGGCGAAAGACTCAAGCTATGAACATTCTTTGTCCCTATTGAATAACCTGATCCTAATGAAGAACCCAAAAGAATCATTTTTCAATGATATATATGATGAAATAGCTAATATTTATCAGTCAATGGGTGTTTTTGAAAAGGCAAAATCTTACTGTAACAAGAGTATTCATGAATCTAGAAAGATGAATGAACGAAATAGAGAAGTAGAAGGATTAAATAGAATGGCCTCTTTATTCTATGAAAGTGGAAATATAGATAGTTCTTTTCAGTACGCTAGTTTAGCAGCTCAGCTAGCAAAAGAACGAAATTTAAAATACTCGTATTCAACAGCTTTACTTTTAAAAAAAGGATATTATGAGTATAAAAGAGATGAAAAAAAGGCCTTGGAAACAGCCAATGCTTTATTAGAATTAAAAAGTGAATTATCACGTTTATCGGTTCAGAGTTCAATGGAAACTAATTTGATTGAATCGGAGGTAGGTGCCTGGTATAAAGATCAGAATCGGAAGTTGGAAACAGCCAAAAACGAGCGAGATTTATTATTTGTAATAGCTCTATTTTTTGTTGCAGTTATTTTTATGATCTTTTTGTTATTGTATCAGAAATCAAAGTCATTGAAGGTTCAAATAGAGCAATCGAATGAGTTAAGTTCTCAAAATAAAAAGATAAGTGAACAGCAAGAACTACTTAAGAAAATCAATCAGGATCAAGATGCTATCATCAACAAGAGAACCAAAAAATTAGTTGATCTGAATCGTACATTAGATCAGAAAAATAAAAGATTGGAGTTGTTTTCAAATATTGCGTCACATAATCTGAGAGGTCCAATTTCAAATCTTATGTCTCTTACGAGATTTTTAG
>CAXQBA010000168.1:0-3363 GCA_964221885.1 Luminiphilus sp.
GGAAATGAATCGACAGCGAATCAGCGAAGACGATCTGAATCCTTGATCAATTTTTCGCCATACTCTCGAAACCCGCCATCCTCAGTTCTTGTAAATATAAACCGTTTTGTTTCTGTGCTCTGAACAATGAGTTTGCCGTCTTTTAATATAGCAGGTGCCGGTCTGACACCTCGTTTTGAAAAGGCATTATAAGAATATGTACCTTTTTTATCATCAAAGTAAATAATCGTATGAAGTTGTAATGTTTCGCTATTGAGCTGAAGGACAAGTATGGACGAATCAAGATCGTAATATACCGACTCATAGGCAGGAACTTGACGCATTAATTTACCGTTGTCATAGGTTTTAGAAATACCGATCCATTCGCCAACCATGAATTCTAATTGCGCCATTTTATTGGATGTAACCTCTTGGGCAATAGATAAAAAGGTAATAGTTGAAAAATAGAAGAATAGAGCTGGTCTTAAAAAAGAAGATCGTTGCATGAGGAAGTGTTTTACACATTGACAGTTTGTATACCGTCTAAATACAATACTTCATGGAAAGGTTCAGCATCTAAAAAAGAATGTGTTTTATTTATGTAGTCGCTTGTTTTGTTTTATTGAACCATCTGATCAAAAGGGGAATACCTATTACATATCCAATGATCCAACAGACCCAACTCAAATCAATAGGAGTCACTCTAGCAAGAACACCATCAATCAAGGTGATGTATGAGAGAATCATTGATACGGTATGTAGCACAATCCGTTTTCTTTTTAATTTAAATTCAAGTACTAGAACGGATATGGCAAGCAATGCATAGGTACTATGCACAATGATCCAACCGTAATGATAATTTGCTAGATTGGAAAACATAAGAACAAGATCCAGAATGTAAATTATTACAACCAGCCACAAAAAACTAAGCAGCCATCTGTTTTTCTTTTCCATATTAGATGTTGTCTTAGCATAATACCATCCAGCCGTTATCAAATAGGCATTAAATAACGTTAGGGCTAAGAAGAAAAAGGTCAATTCATCATACAGGAATAGTATAGACGTGGCTATCACGCCCCAATACGTATAAAAGTAAAATCGTCCGGCTTTTTTGTGTAATGTACCTCCCTTTGGTTTTGCTACCAGAACAATGAATCCACATAAAAATGCACTAAGTGCAAAAACAACATGAATGAAAATGACTGATTGATGAATGTCCATAGGATTACTTTTTAATTCAACTTTATTTCATTCATGACGCCCAATGGATGTTCTTTTTTCCAAGCACCACTCATAAAGTCAGGAAAAGGAATCGACATGCTACGGCTTGCAACTGATATTTCAGATAAGGGTGTGATCGCACTCCACATAACACTATCGTAGACATTGATATCTAAAGGAAGTCCTAGATTGAGGCATCGGATCAAACGATAGATCATCACGAAATCCATGCCTCCGTGTCCCTGTTTGAATTCAGCACTGATCGATTGAAGTTTCTTGATCATTGGATGCTTGTATTCTTTACGGTATTTCTTGTATTCCTCGTCGCTCAACCATTTATGACCCCAGAAGATCAACTCGTCTGAGTCGATATATAATCGACTTGGATAGCCATCGTGAACGGCCTTTGTGCCAACTACTTTATTGATCCGAGAATAGGGTCGGCCCGTATGCACATCGAATTGAAGAAGTATGGTTTTTCCTTTTTCTGTTTTGATCAAGGTTGAATTCATATCACCACACTTAAAACGTGTATATGGCGATTCCTTGCGCTTCGCTGTCTGACTGAGATTTAATTCCCGAGAGCTCATAGATGTAAGGTGAGAATAAGTGTCACCACGACCGATATGCATGTAAAAACTGATCGGGCCTAAACCATGGGTCGTGTAAAAGTTGCCATCTCTATCAATATGATGTTTGAGACGCCATTGGTCCTGATAATAGTCTGTGCTCAACATGTGAGCTCTTAAATCGTGTAGATATGCACCTTCTGCATGCGTCAGATCACCAAAGACCCCCTTTTCGATCATATTTAGTACAAACAGTTCCTCATCATTATAGCAACAATTTTCTAACATGATACAATGTCGTTTCGTCCGTTCTGCCGTCGATACCAAGTTCCAACAATCCGAAAGTGTATATGCGATAGGTACCTCTGTGGCAACATGTTTTCCATGGTTCATGCCATAAATGGCCATAGGGGTATGTAATTCCCAAGGTGTGGTAATTAGCAATAGATCAACATTATCTTGTTTAGCCAATTCTTTCCATCTATTTTTTTCACCGAAATAGGTGCTCGGTTTTGATGTTTGCCATTTTCCTAATTTTTCAGCAGCTCGTAGGACTTTATTTTCCTCTAGATCGCAAAGCGCAACAATTTCAGCATGGTCATTTTGTACCAACCACTGGAACATGTCAATTAATCCCGTTCCTCTGTTACCGAGACCAATGATGCCTACGTTTACTTTTTCGATGGGAGCTGCTTGAAAGCCAACCATATTACCAGAGGTAATTTGTGCACAATCCTCAATCATTTGAATGACGGCATCATCTGATTTTGAATAGGACGAATAGGGTGCTGCCAAAAAAGCAGAGCCACCAAGAAGTGATCGTAAGAATTTTTTGCGATTCATATCGTATGATTTAAGTCAAAATAGTTGGCGAAAGCATTACTTATTTACTTTCTCCATGAAGATACGCATGGGACCTCTTAGTAGGATCATTTCATTGCGAGATAGTTTTTCTATCTTATAATCTCCATCGTCTTTATTTCGACTTTCAGATTGGAAAATGAGTTTATTGCCTTCTTTATTGTATTGCCATTGGCCATGTTTATTCGGCTCTTTGCCGATTCGACCGCCGTGCATACTTCCATCTTTTGAGAAAATGATGTATTTCTTTCTTTTTTCGATGAGCTGACCATTTGGCTTCTGTAATTTATAGATCTCCCATTGCCCGATCATCATCTGTTCTTTATTGCATGAGAATAGGCTTACAGAAAGAATCAGACATAATGTGATGAGTAGATTTTTCATATGATTCATTATAGAGTATTAATGATGCTATTTGCTAGAATAGGTTTTTGATATTTAATATAACCAGCTGCTCAGATCAGCTCCTTTGGGAGCCACTTTTTGTACTTTATCCACATATTTTTTGATAAACATCTGATGATAACGAAGACGACTGATATGGTTCCCATTGTCGTGGTCTCCATTCCAGCAATGTTCTGCCCGATCGCCATAATCCACCTCGCCATTGTAGTACGGTGCAGATGTTTCTGATAGGATTTCTTCAGCTAAATAGACAGCGTTATTAAGGTAATAGTTATCCATATCGCCACAGTATAAGTGGATCTTGTGTGACCAATCCTTTCCGTGTTTG
>CAXQBA010000169.1:0-3375 GCA_964221885.1 Luminiphilus sp.
CCCTTTTTCGATGTAGATCTCTTTGATGGCATTGATAGCTAGAAGTTTCATAGCAGGTGATGCTGCACGACCTTTTTGAAGGTATCGTTTGATAGCCGCATTGGCATCCTCATGTTGACCCTTTGGAATTCCTTTGAAACCATGGCGGCTATACCTCGGGTATTCCTGCACAACGATCTCAAGAAAAACAATATCTCCAACGATCTTGTCGATATTGATAGCAACGTCGACAAACAATCCTTGTTTCCAAAGTTTTCTGATAGCAGCTGAGATCTGATCACCAGGTAGTTTTATATTTTGACCATCGATCAGACCGGATATCGCAATTATACCGTTGGCATCTGTATAGTCAGCACCCTTTACTGTTATTCCACCAATCTGATAGTTTTTAGGATTCTTGTAATCGATCAGTGTTTTTGGAGCAGTTGAATCAGACGTAATATCGGTCGATTGTGCACTGAGCAATGAAACATAAAAAATACTGATGAGAATGATGAGTTGTTGCATTCCAATTGATTCAATAAAGAAATAAAAGTATCCGTTTAAGGAGGATGGTCCATTTTTAAGAACAGACAAAAGTAAGGGATTGGTAGCTTATTTTTTAATTCATCTTCTTAAAATCCTTAAAAATATAGTTAAGGTTCTCATTACAACTATTTAAATAACAAAAGCAAGGAGCTAATATTGTAAAAACCCAAAAAAAAAGTACCTTTATAAAGAACAGATAACAAGATTTAACTTTACATATCAAATATCAAATAAAATGGCTTTAACATCGATTCCTAAAGTGGATTATCACGATTTTATCTCAGGTGATGATCATAAAAGACAGCAATTTATTCAGGATCTGGGTGATGCTTTTTCTCAGATCGGTTTTGTGATCGTTAAAAATCATGGCGTCACAGAAGATCAGAAAAAAAGACTTTTTGATACATCAAAAATGATCTTTGGTCAAGCATCAGATGTAAAACAAAAGTATGAAGATGTGAATAATGGTGGACAAAGAGGTTATATATCCAAAGGAAGAGAAACAGCTAAGGGTGAAAAAGTGCCGGATCTGAAAGAATTCTGGCATATTGGACAAGAGGTGCAAAATGAACCTGCATTAGCCTCTGAATATCCATCGAACATATGGATGGATGAAGTGCCTCAATTACAAACAGTAGGTATGGAGATCTATCGTACTTTTGAAAATACAGGTAAAAACCTATTGAGAGCCATTGCTTTGTACTTAGGTATGGAAGAAAACTATTTTGATGATAAGATCTTTAATGGGAATAGTATTTTACGATTACTACATTATTTCCCAGTAGATAATTGGAAGGATGTTGAAGAAGGTGCTGTTCGTGCCGCAGCACATGGTGATATCAATTTGATTACGCTATTAATGGGTGGTTCTGCTAAAGGCCTTCAGGCTATGAATTCGAATGGAGACTGGGTTGACGTGTCACCTGACGAAAATGAGATCGTAATAAATATAGGTGATATGTTACAACGTCATACCAATGGTCGACTAAAATCAACGATTCACCGTGTTATCAATTTAGATAAAGAATCTATGCGTTACCCTCGATACTCAACACCCTTTTTCTTACATCCAAGGTCTGATATGGATTTAAGTTGTTTGGCTAGTTGTATTTCTGACAGTGCGCCCAAGCAATATGATGACATCACAGCTGGTGAGTTTTTGAATGAGCGGATTCGTGAATTGGGACTCAATAAAAAGTGATAACCATTCCTGCTACATACAAAGAGCTCAAGGATACCTCGCTGTCCGATCTGCTTAACATCCATGAGCGTATACTTCCCTACATTAACAGGACACCTGTTATGACATGTAGTTATATTGATAATCTTGCTGGAACTTCACTGTTTTTCAAGTGTGAAAATTTCCAAAAGGTAGGAGCCTTTAAAATGAGAGGTGCAACAAATGCGGCTTTGCATTTAAGTGATAAAGAATTGCAAATGGGACTTGCTACACATTCATCGGGTAATCATGCTCAGGCTGTTGCCTTATCTGCAAAGATGCAAGGTGTTCCATCATATATTGTCATGCCTAAGAATGCACCTACAATAAAACGGAAAGCGACGGAAGGATACGGAGCAAAAATTATTCAATCTGGTAATCGGATAGAAGATAGAGAACAAATGTTGCAAAGGGTCATTACTGAAACAGAGGCAACATTTATTCACCCGTACAATGATATCCATGTTATCAGGGGCCAATCAACAGTCGCACTCGAATTGATGCAAGAAGTGGATGATCTAGATGGTATAGTCGCACCTGTTGGTGGTGGTGGATTATTGAGTGGAACCTTGATAGCGTCAGCTTGTGCTGGCGACAATATTAAGGTGTATGGAGCTGAACCTAAACAGGTGGATGATGCCTATAGGTCTCTGCAAAAGGGTACGATCCAATCCAATGCTCACGTCAATACGATCGCAGATGGACTAAGAACTCAACTCGGAACGATTACATTTGCAGTCATTAGAAAACATGTAAAAGGGATCATAACAGTTACTGAAGAACAGATTCTTGAAGCGATGCGCTTAATATGGGAACGAATGAAGATTCTGGTTGAACCATCAGCTGCTGTTCCTCTTGCAGTCGTTTTAAATAACAAAGGTGTATTCAGAAAAAGCCGAATCGGTTTGATCCTTAGTGGTGGGAATGTAGATCTGAATGCACTACCATTCTAGGACGGCAACACATATCAATTACACTAGGCAGGAACAACTTCAATCTCGTCTATACGAATATAATCAATCAAGTATAAGACTTTCTCAATATATGAGTCACGATGATTGTAACCACATTTACACAACATGGTCAACCATTCTCTTAAATCATCACCTTCAATCTCTTTCAAAGGTGCATAACGTTTGAAATCAAACATTTTGTCGTAATAGTTAAAACAGTCTTCAGTAGATGTAAAATAACGGTAGCCAGCAACGCCATTGGTATATTTACGAATACCAAGATGATTATTTCTGTGCTTAGCAAAACCCGATGAACCATATCCTGATTCTAAGCAGGCGATACCAACAGTGATTTCAAAGGGTATACCTCTTTTTTCTTCTATTTTCTTTGCTATTGGGTAAATTTCTTTGACATATTTTCTTGCGTGATCAAATTTTATCACAGAAAAATCGAGAATTGGTTTCTCGAATATGTCATTTGTTGTAGTTGGGTGTGAAAGGTTCAATTCAGTATTGATTGGGGTTGATGGTGATGCTGTATAGAAAGCAAGAACAGTGAGTAAATGTTTCATAACAATGATAGGCGCCGGGAGCTTTAATCCAAATGATCAATCAAGTCACTTTCTGGTGCCGATTTTATTTTAATGTGTGTTAGCTCCGAATGTTGCCGCAAAG
>CAXQBA010000170.1:0-13156 GCA_964221885.1 Luminiphilus sp.
CTGCTCTTCGTTGTGCATTTAAAACTAAAAGCCATGGAATTACTGGAACTAGCTAAAAAGTCTTTAACCAAAAAAGGTTTTCTGGATATGGAGATTGATCCATCACTGGATCTGGAACAGGCCATCATTCAATTAAAAAAGGAAAAGAATGCCGTTCTTCTTGCACATTATTATCAGGAAAGTGAGATACAGGACCTGGCCGACTTTGTTGGGGATAGCTTAGGCCTAGCACAAAAAGCGGCATCCACAGATGCAGATATCATTATTTTTGCCGGAGTACATTTTATGGCCGAAACGGCAAAGATGCTCAACCCTTCCAAAAAGGTCATCCTTCCAGATTTGAAAGCGGGCTGTTCCCTGGCTGATTCTTGTCCAGCCCCACTTTTCAAGAAATTCAAAGAAAAACATCCGGATCACGTGGTGGTCAGTTATATCAACTGTACAGCTGCGCTGAAAACGATGACGGATATTTGCTGTACCTCGACCAATGCGAAACAGATCATCGAAAGCATCCCTGCTGATAAACCTATTCTATTTGCGCCAGACAAAAACCTGGGTGCCTATCTTCAAAAAACGACCGGCCGTGACATGGTCCTCTGGAATGGTGCTTGTATGGTGCACGAGATCTTTTCGAAGGAGAAGATCGTCAAAATGAAAGTTGAACATCCAAATGCTCAACTGATCGCCCACCCTGAGTGCGAGGCACATCTACTAGAGATTGCTGATCATATTGGTAGCACTTCATCGCTACTCAATTATACCAAAGAAAGTGAACACCAGGAGTTTATTGTTGCCACCGAGCCTGGGATCATTCACCAGATGGAGAAATTATCGCCAGGTAAAAAATTCTACCCGGCTCCATCTACTGACGATACCTGTGCTTGTAATGAATGTCCGCACATGCGTCTGAATACTCTTGAAAAACTGTACTTGTGCATCAAACACGAACTCCCTGAGATTCACCTTTCGAAAGAAGTGATCGAAAAAGGAGTGGGTTGCATTGATCGTATGCTGGATGTATCCAGAAAGGCAGGATTGTAAGCTCCAATAGATGACCTAAATAATATCTTTACTTTCTTGAAAGCTTGAGGTTGATTGATTTATCATGTTTTTTTTCAACGATATAAGCTTTTCTTTCTGAGATGACTTCTGCCAACTTTTTATATTATAATGTGAGCCTGCTCGTTTTTTTAGGTCTAACGAAATGATGGTTAATCCTATGATTACACATGGTGTAAAAAAAGCTAAAAAGAGGTTATACCAGCATATACACACAACGAGCAAAAAGGACCAGATCCCCCAGACAAAAAAAGCGATGGTAAAACAATAGCTCGTTCCAAAGACCGGTATCGGATTCAGTTTTTTCAAAAGGTATCCGGTTAGTTTATTCGGAACCCAACCACCTACCCCTAACAACATAGCGAGTACATAATTGATGTGTCGACTCGCTCCCTTGTCGAGTAGCGCTAATTTAATATCCGTCAATCCGGCTTCTTTCAATCCAGCTTTATATAAATTCACTGACTTCTTCAAAACATCCAATCGTTCTACGGGCCAAGACATCATCTCTTTAGCCCTTTGTTTGAGTACTTCATGTACGGAGCCTTCAGTTGTATACCCAACTTGGTTGACCTCCATTTCGTTCATCAGTATATTCACATAGTCTAAGATGATGTCTCCGTGCGTATCATGTTCCACATAAACCATCCCCTTTTTTATGGTTTCTCGAAGATGGTCTGTCAATGAACGAACAGCCGACTCCTCATCTTTTTGATATATCGCCTTATAGTCGCCCACATCAATAGGATCCAATATTTCAACAGTTACAGACCCTTTTACTTCATTCCAACTCGAATAGGTCAATGCGATCGGCACAATATACAATTCCTTATAGTGGTCTTTTTCAAAGGCATAGTCAAAGGAAAAACGAGCACAGCCGGTCTTGAACGGAAGTAATTTTCGATGAATGACACAGGTCCCCTCTGGTGCTAGGAAGATCGTATCGCCTTGGTCTAGTTTTTCTTTAGACTGCTCGAAGGTTGTATTGTTCCGCTTCATCAGCTCTACCCCATTCTGACGACGATAGATAGGCAATCCATGCATAGTTCGCATGAACCTTCCTTTTAGGTTGTCAGGAAACTCTTCAATACGCCCCCAAAACCAAACAGGTCTTTGATGCAAGGCCGCAGGAATGATCGGATCCATTAAACCATTTGTATGGTTGGATATAAAAATGACCGGCTTATCTTTGGGAATCTTATCAAATCCGATGCATTCAATTCGATGATAATAGGCCCTATACATGACCCATAGTATGTATCGGAAAATGTTATATAGCACCTCTTTTTGACATTATGTGTGAAATCATCCCTATATTCGTTTGTGGCATTTATCTATCATTTATCTCAACGCCTTCATGAAAGTACGGCAAATTGATCACATTCTGTCTATAATCATAAGCTTAGGTGCTTTCGCGTCATTTTCTGTCATTTTCTGGGATATTAGTGCAAATACCTCCGTCTTCTACATCTGTATGGCTACCAATGTATTGATCAGTCTAAATCTGTACAGGCAGCTATCAAAAGATTATCGATCCTTGCGTGCCTTACAAAAAATACCCCCTCCAGCTGAATGGAATCATATCCTTGCTAAAACCGTTCGATTTTATCAAGACTTGAACGCCTCAGATAAAGAGATCTTTTTAAAACGCTGTCAATTCTTTCTACATCCGATCAGCATCATTGGTGTGAAAACTGAGATTGACGAACAAACACGAGTTCTTATTGCCGCATCGGCTATCATCCCCGTTTTTCATTTTCCTCATTTCGAATATACCAATCTCAAAGAGGTGCTGGTATACCCCTCTGCCTTTAATGTTCAATTTAAAAAAGCCGGAAAAAAAACAGCAGCGGGTATGGTAGGAAAAGGTCTTTTAGCCAATAAAATGATCTTATCGCAAAAAGCCTTGTTCTCAGGTTTTTCGAACGATGAGGATAAGATCAACGTAGGCATTCATGAGTTTGTACATCTGATCGATGGAATGGATGGGCAATTCGATGGGGTTCCTAATGTATTGATGAAAAAAAGCTATGTTTTACCTTGGATCGATCGGATCTACAAAGAGATTCAAAAGATAAAACAGAAACAGTCTAAAATTAATCCATATGCCACAAAAAACAAAGCTGAGTTTTTTGCTGTAGCATCGGAGTTCTTCTTTGAACAGCCCACCGTAATGAAACGAAAACACCCAGAGCTTTATCACTTGATGGAACACACCTTTAAGAGGAGCCGGTCAAACCCTTTTTCTTCTAAATCTTGATCTGTATTGTATCGAATATGCACCAACGGTTTTCACTTACACATATCGCCACCTTTTTTCTTTATCTGAGCTGTCTCGCTTTATCGATAAAATCATTACGAGAACCAGATGTTTGGTGGATGTATCGGACCGGAGAATGGATGATCGAACAAGGTGCCGTTACCTTTTCTGACCCCTTCTCATATACCTTTCAAGGTGTCTCATGGATCAACGTAAAGTGGTTGTTTGAAATTTTGATCACTCTAAATCGTTGGATTTGGGGTCCTGAAGGTATTTTTATTCTTCAATCCGTTGTCAGTCTAGGTGTCTTATATCTAGTGTTGAAAACCAGTGCTGCTGTAGCAAAAGAAACAAGGCATGCCATTTGGATCCTAACGGGTGTCTTATTTTTGCTTGGTATGGATTTTCGAATGATCGGGCGCCCCGAAATGATCAGCCATGGTATGACCGCTTTGTATTTATATTTAATGCTCCATGCTCGAAAAAAAACAAGGCTTATCTATGCATTCATCCCTCTTCAAATCTTATGGACCAATCTTCACGAAGCCTATGGCATTGGCCTCGTACTTTTGTGTACCTATCTAGGAATCGAAATAGGCATCGCTTTCCTTGAAAAAACGGATAAGAAAGCATGGCAACGCCCCTTGATCGTACTTGTGTTATCTGTTTTGGCCATTGCCGTGAATCCCAGAGGATTTTACATGATCATTCACCCTTTTGAAATATTCGGTCAACTATCATCGAACCAATTTACGACCGAACTAGCTGCAATCACTTCTCCTCTATACTGGGAAAAGGAAGCCTATCTGTTTCTTTTCTTCAGCGGGTGTATGATTATTGTTCTTGGCCTTTTCTTTTGGAATCAGTTCAAACATAAAAAGTCCATCCCAAAAACAATCCAAAACATCCATCGCTCTTTTCCTATGGGCTGGGTTGTAAGCTGTTTGTTATTGGTGTATCTGGGAACGACATCTTATCGGAACATCCCCTTTAGCTTACTAGCTACGATCCCATTTGTTGGTGTCGCCCTTGAATACATCGTTTGTAAATTGCCCGCCCAGAAACCTATGAACGTTCTTTTGGGTATGTCAGCGCTCCTGTTATACATCTTTATTATTTCTGGCCTTTATCATACACATTACAATCAACGCGATCGATATGGGCTTCAAACCTTAAGCAGCCACAACCCGGTTGGCGCCTCCACGTTTTTACATGAACATAACATTTCAGGTCGATGCTTTTCCGATTACCTGACCTCTTCATACCTCCTCTGGGATCATCGCCCCAATTTTCAATCGTATATTGACTTGCGGGATCTTGATATTTACACAAGTGCCTTTTTTCAGGACTTTGCTGAAATGACCAGCTTCCCTGACCAATTTGATCAGGTTGATGATTCACTCAACTTTGATTATGTTGTCCTTTTTCGACCACAATTCCCGGCGCTACATATGCACTTATTGCAATCTCCCAAATACGATCTAGTATTTGCAGATCCTGTTGCTTGTGTATATCTCAAAAATAATGATACGAATGCAGCGTTGATCGAAAAACTCGGTTTTGTTAAAAATGGTACTTATGATCTGTTTAGCCCACTCAAAAAGTTAGCCCCCTCTCGTCTTTGCTCTTGGATTTCTGTTATGATCAATCCATTTTACAAAGAAACCGACTACTCCGATGTCAATCAGGATGCGATAGCAGCATCGTTTTACATAACCATCAATAGCTTTGAAAACACCTATCAACGAGGTCTTAGAGCGGCTAATGCAGAACAGGAACGTGAAAAGGGGTATGAACTATTAGGGAATATGTATAATACCTTAGCCTTTTTACCTGAAACACCGGACTCGATGCGTATTGTCTACAAGCAACAAGCCTTGTCCCATTACGATTACGCATTGCAAATCCGCCCTAACATGGCAAGTGTACAAATCGGAAAGGCACTTGTTTACATGCAAGAAGGCAATCTTATTGCAGGTATCTCACTTTTGGATGAGGTTCTGGACCAAGACAGTGAAAACATCGACGCACTTCGGTATATGTCTATGGCCTACAAGAACCTATGTATGAGTTCTCCCCAACGCAATAATGCAGAACAATGGTTGATCTATGCAAAAAAAATGTATACATCCAACCCTGAAAATCCGTTTACTATATTAGATCTTGGTCTAGCTTATTGTATGTTGGACGATTGCCAGAACACCTTGTTTTATCTTAATAAGGTCATCGATCAGCCTGGATTGTCCCCAGTCGATCTGAAAATTGCTCAAAAATGCCTCAATAAGTGTCAATAGTCCATATTTTAGACTATCTTTTTACGTGCCTTTGGATTTTTTCATTTGCTGAATTGATATATGTCAACAAAAAACCTATATGAAACGCTAATAAGCAAACCCTTTTTTGTGTTAGGCCCTTGTGTAATTGAATCGGAGAAGACGACTTACCTGATTGCGCAGCACATTCATGATCTTGCTGCACAATTTCCCGAATTTAATTTTGTTTTCAAAGCCTCTTTCGATAAGGCTAATCGAACATCGATCGAGTCCTACAGAGGTCCTGGACTATCTGCTTCAATACCCATTTTTAAACGGGTTCAAGAAGAATTTTCACTACTCACCCTAACCGATGTGCACACAGAGGGTCAGGCAGAAAAACTAATGGACGTTATAGATATTTTTCAAATCCCTGCATTCCTATGTCGTCAAACAGATCTTGTATGTTCTGTTGCAAAAACACAGAAGATCATCAATGTTAAAAAAGGTCAATTCCTATCACATTCAGATATTCAACATGTTGTAAAAAAAATAACCTCACAAGGCAATAATCAAGTCTTAGTAACAGAAAGAGGCACAATGTTTGGGTACAATAATTTAGTGGTTGATTATGCTGGAATGTTCGAAATGTCACAGATGGGATATCCAGTCGTTTTTGACGCCACACATTCGGTTCAAAAGCCCGGCGGTCAAGGAAACAAAAGCGGAGGAAATCGTGAAATGGCTCCTATTCTTGCAAAAGCTGCTGCAGCGATTGGCATCAAAGGATTTTTCATGGAAACACATCCGGATCCTGAAAATGCCCTTTCTGATGGCCCGAATATGATAAAACTTGACAACTTGAAAACTATTATTGAAAACTTGCGTAATATAATTGTTACAACCTAACCTACCTATGACAAGTATAACTAAACAAATCTGGAAACCCTCCTACGAGATGCCTATGGAATCCGGCGCGATCGACCAACAGACGATACAAAAAGCTTTACAACCTGAATCAGATTTAGAACGATTCATCATGTCACAACCTGAATGGATCAAAGGAACTCTTTGGGGTACTCCTCGACCTGGTCATCCAGAAGGTAAGGTATTATTTCATTTAATGGAGGTATTAGAAAATGTTGATAAAGCACCCTTAGATCGATCAACAAGAGCATCTCTACGGTTGATTACTCTAATCCATGATTCTTTTAAACATTTAGAAGAAACCGAACGTCCTAGAACTGATTGGAAATTGCACCATGCATATATTGCCGCTGCCTTTTCCCGAACCATTGGTATGAACCATGCTATATCAGAAGTCATCGAACTACACGATGAGGCATTTTATTGTTGGAAAACATCCGTTTTTGGCGACCACAAACAAGCTATCAATCGTCTTGATAATCTTCTGGATCGTCTTGGAAAAAACGTCCAGCTCTATTATCTTTTCTTCAAGTGCGATACAAAAACAGGAAACAAATTCCAAGACTCCTTGGAATGGTTTGAGAAAAACGCCAAAGGAATTCAACTCATTGACTTCTAGAGGACTGTTTAACCGCCAAAGAAATCTTTCATTTTATCAAACAATCCTTTACGGTCGCTCAGGTCTTTTTGATCAGGCTTAAAGTTGGTTGACTCGCGTAGTGTTTCTAAAATCTTCCGCTCTTCCTGATTGAATTGTTGAGGAACCCAGATATTCACATGGATCAACTGGTCTCCTTTTCCATAACTCTGAACAGATGGTAGACCTTTTCCTCTTAATCTGAAAATCTTACCCGCTTGGGTTCCTTGGGGAAGTGTAATCTTTACTTTGCCTGTCAGTGTTGGTACTTCAACATTGATACCTAAAGCTGCATCAGCAAAATTAACGTCTAATTCATAAAGTATATTACTGCCATCTCTGGTGAAATGTTCATGATCTTTTTCGCTGATATTGATCAATAGGTCTCCGGCACCACCACCATTTTTACCCACATTCCCATGACCCGACATGGACAACTGCATGCCTTCGCTAACTCCAGCAGGAATCTCAAGGGTTAAAAGCTCTTCATTATATGAGCGGCCTTCGCCATTACAGTCCCCGCATTTAGCCGTGATCATCTGTCCAGAACCATTACAATCTGGACATGCTGTTGTTGTTTGCATTTGACCTAAGAAGGTATTCTGAACACGACGAACATAACCAGACCCCCTACAGGTCGAACAAGACTTCACAGCGTTTCTGGATTTAGCTCCCGATCCATTACAAGATCTACACGTACTGTATTTCTTTACTTTAATCTTTTTTGATACGCCATTATGGATCTCCTCTAAGGTAAGACTAACCTTAATACGGAGGTTAGATCCTCTTGAACGACCACTACGCCCGCCTTGAGATCTACTACCGCCTCGACCACCGCCAAAGATATCACCAAAGCCACCACCAAAAATATCACTGAATTGAGAGAAAATATCCTCCATGTTGTTAAAGCCGCCACCACCAAAGCCACCCTGGCCATTCACCCCGGCATGACCATACTGGTCGTATCGGCCACGTTTCTGATCATCAGATAATACATCATAGGCTTCCGCTGCTTCTTTAAACTTCTCTTCAGCTGATGCATCATCAGGGTTTTTATCTGGATGATATTTAATGGCGATCTTACGATACGCTTTCTTTAACTCATCCTTTGATACCCCTTTGCTGACACCTAATACGTCATAATAATCTCTCTTAGACATGTTGTTTCTTTTTATTCTCCGACCACCACTTTGGCGTATCGGATGATTTTATCATTGAGGTAATAACCACTCTCAATGGTTTCTATGACTTTTCCTTTCATTTTCTTGGATGGAGCTGGTATTTTCGTCAATGCTTCATGTAGCTCGGGATCAAAATCTTGGCCATCTGACTCCATTTTCTTAACACCTAATAATTCAAAAGATTTCAACAGTTTGTCGATGATCAATTGCACGCCATCCGGTATGACCTCATCAGCCTCTGTTGCATGTTTTGCAACTCGATCAAAATCATCCATAGCAGGTATCAAAGCAACGATCGTATCTTTTGCAGCTAGTTTGATAATGTCCTGTTTTTCTTTAATTGTTCGTTTTCTATAATTATCAAACTCGGCTACATTGCGTAAGTATTTGTCTCGTAATTCTGCTAGCTCCTTCTGCGTTTTTAATAGCGGGTCTTCCGTTACTTCTTCCGTTACCTCTTCTTCGGTTTCGTTGATAGATTCATTGCTAGCTTCTTCGGTTGTCTCAAGCTGCTCATCTTGTAGCTGCTCTTGTTCCTTCATTTCAATCGTTTCCTCTGTTTCCATCGTTGGTTCTGTATTATTTTTATCCTTGGCCATTGTTTACCTTTTTTAAAAAACCTACTACAATTTTTTTGCCAGCGCAAAAATAACGACAATTTGTCATTTTTATAAACGGCTATGGTAATTATTTCAGTTGATTTGTCTGTTTTGACAGCAATTTATCTAACTCAACCGGGTTGGGGTTGACCAACAAAATGCTTCGATCAGGACCTAAAACATAGATCGTAGGTATTTCTCTAACACCATAAAGCTGAGCAACTGGATCGTTAAACCGCTCAAAAGATGATATATGAAGCGGCCAACTTAACTTGTCTTGTTCTCGCGCTCGCACCCAAGGTTTTTCTTTAGTTTCGATACCCACACTAATAATCGTCAATGCCCCCGTAGTTCCATATTTTTTATACACCTCTACCACTTCACGATTATGGGACCGGCATGGTCCACACCATGAGCCCCAAAAATGAACAATACGTATCTGCCCATCAGAATCAGATAATCGAAAACTATCTACAGGTGATAGGTATCCCGTAAAATCTGGTGCTACCGTAGACACTGAAAGTGCTGGTGCTTTATAGAATTGCACGGCTAGATACCCAAGTAGAAAAACAAGTGGAATAATAATGTACTCGAACATTCGTTTCATGACCTCAAAAGTACATAGAAACCCTGAAACAGGCCGTTAAGAGGTTCATAAAATTAGGAAATTAAGCCCATTTGAACCAAGGCTTTTTGAGATGCCTTCTGTTCGGCACTTTTTTTACTATAATCCTCGGCGTCTGCAACGATCTTTCCGTCTACCAAGACAGATATTTTAAAGCGCTCCCGATTGGCTTTAGTTCGGTAATGATTCAACAATTCGTAGGTAATGGTTTTGTGCTCTTTTTGGCTGTATTCAAGTAGTTGGCTTTTGTAATTTGTATTAACCGTTTCCAATTCATGAACATCCATATACTGCAATAACATCTTTCGAATGATAAAGCGTCGCGTTTTTTTATATCCCGTATCCAAGTATATGGCTCCCACGAAGGCTTCAAAAGTATTCCCCATCATGGTCTGGCTTATCCGGTTGGAACCTTGTTCCATGAGAAAAAGATCCAAATGCATTTTAGCAGCGATGTCATTCAATGATTTACGGTTTACCATTTTCGATCGCATTTGCGTCAGAAACCCCTCATCATGTAAAGGATATTTACGAAATAAATACTCCGCCGTCACTGAATCCAAAATAGCATCACCCAAATATTCCAATCGTTCATTATTTGATGGATAACGCCCGTTTTGTTCTTTTTTTCCTTTGATTGATTTATGGGTGAAGGCCCTTTTGTACAGACTTAACTGCACTGGCGTAAAACCCATAATCTGCCGAAGATTGCGGGCAAAATTTCGATCCCTTGATAAAAGAATATTATATAGTTTTCGAACGAACAAAAATGTATCTTATCTGTGAATAAAAAGATAGGTTGACATCCGCCAACCTATCTAATATACATTTTTTTATACTTTATTATTCAGAAAACTTCTTGAAAATAATAGAGGAATTATGTCCCCCAAAACCAAAGCTATTACTTAGTGCTGTATTCACAACCCTTTTCTGTGGTTTATTCGGCGTTAAATTCAAGGCGGGATTGATCGCCTCATCCGTATTGTAATGATTGATGGTAGGCGGTACCATATCCTCAATAACTGACTTGATACAAATAACCGCCTCAATGGCTCCTGCAGCACCTAGAAGGTGTCCGGTCATCGACTTTGTAGAACTAATGTTGATCGATGGTGCATGCTCTTTGAAGAGCGATTCGATCGCTTTGATTTCCATCAAATCCCCTAATGGTGTCGATGTTCCATGAGTATTGATATAATCCACATCTTTAATGGATAAACCCGCACATTTCAATGCAAGACTCATAACTTTTTCAGCTCCTGCCCCATCTGGATCCGGCGCTGTAATATGATATGCATCTGATGTCATTGCCACTCCTGCTAATTCTGCATAGATCTTAGCTCCTCGAGCTTTTGCGTGTTCGTACTCTTCTAGTACGATAGCACCAGCTCCTTCGCCTAATACAAACCCATCTCGGTCCTTGTCATATGGACGAGAAGCAATGGTTGGATCTTCATTTCTTGTAGAAAGGGCTTTTAAAGCACCAAAGGCACCTACGCCCACTTCATTGACCGAGGCTTCTGATCCACCAACAATAATTATATCTGACCGGCCAGAAAGAATACTATCATATGCAAAACCTGTTGCATGAGTTGCAGAGGCACATGCTGTAACTACGGATGCTGTTATTCCTTTAAACTGATGGCGTATGGATATATTCCCAGCTGCTGCATCCACAATCATTTTTGGAACAAGCAGTGGTGAAAATTTAGGTACACCATCGCCCTTGTTGAAATATGAAATTTCGTTATACAAAGACTGTAGACCTCCTATTCCGGATGACCATAGAACACCAATGTTATCTCTAACACTATCATCTACCTCATCCAGTCCAGCATCTTTTACAGCTTGATCGCTAGCGACCAAAGCATATTGAATAAATGGATCCGTTCGTTTAGCTAGACGACGGTCCCCCAACACTTCAGCGATATTTAAATCTTTTAATTCGCAAGCAAACTGTGTTTTGAATTTTGAAGCGTCGAATTGTTTTATAGGAGCAGCACCGGATTTACCTTCGATTAATGCACTCCAAAAATCATCTACATTGTTACCTATTGGCGTTAGCGCACCAAGTCCTGTAACAACAACTCTTCTTTTTTGCATAGTTTTTTTGGATTAAGATTGTTGTACAAAGAATAAAAAAACAAACGTTGACAACTATTCTGCTATCAACGTTATGTTATTATCCATTCAATGCAGCTTCTAAAAATTCAATAGCGTTTCCTACTGTTTGAATTTCTTCAGCTTTCTCATCTGGAATTGACAGATCAAATTCTCTTTCAAATTCCATGATAAGCTCTACTAGGTCAATAGAGTCCGCACCTAAATCTTGTTTAAAATTCGCTTCTGGTGTTACTTCTGACTCATCAATAAATAATTTGTCAGCAATAATTTTAGTTACTCTTCCTGTAATATCAGACATAACTTTACATTTTTGATAAATAAAAAAAATACCTTACCAATGAATAGTGTATCTTATCGCTCGCAAAGATGACCATTCTTAAAATCTTAACCAAAGTTTTTGATTTTTTTTTGGATTAACAAAGGATTTCATGGTTTAAAATCCCTTTTGCCTCTTATTTTTATGTTAATCCATATCAAAATACAGCAAGTTGGAACCAATTTTTCGATATTAACTAATAAAAGAAAATGCGAATCAAACTCTTTTCCATACTACTATTCTTCTTTCAGTTCTCTTTGATGTACGCTCAGGGTTATCTACTAATCCCTATGGATGACAGTCAGACCAACCACATGAAGGCCTATGGAATCACCTATCGAGTTTTAGAAGCGAAACAAGAAGCATATTGGTTGTTGAATTACCAAGGTGGTGCTTTCGCCTTTAAAAACATTGATTTTTTCCGGAAAGAGTGTACTCGTCGAGGGGTTTCTTTTAAAGTGATTCCAACAGCTACATTCAATTCTATTCTTGAGACTATTAATCAGGCTGAAGTCAATATGGACGCTATGAAATTGGAAGTAGCTCCTAAAATTGCTGTATATAGCCCTACTATTAATGCTCGTGGTGAAGAAATACAACCATGGGACGATGCCGTCACGCTCGTTCTAACCTATGCTGAAATACCCTACGATCTGGTTTATGATGACGAAGTTTTGGATGGCTCATTGAGTGAATATGATTGGCTGCATCTCCACCATGAAGATTTCACAGGTCAATTCGGAAAATTTTACCGCTCCTATTCGAATCAAAAATGGTATCGCGACCACGTTCGTAACATGACCGAACTTGCCCAGAAACACAATTTCAAGAAGGTTTCTCAATTGAAAAATGCAGTCGTGAAAAAGATCCGTGAGTTCGTTGCCGGTGGTGGGTTCATGTTTGCCATGTGTTCCGCTACAGATACATATGATATAGCTCTTGCTGCTGATGGCGTAGACATTTGCGATCATATGTACGATGGTGATGCTCCAGATTCAGATGCACAATCTAAATTAGATTATGACAATACGTTTGCATTCAAAAACTTTAAGTTGGTTCGAGACCCCTTGAAATATGAATTTTCGAGCATCGATGCATCTCCTGTAACTTCTCCCCCCCGGAAAGTAAATGCTGAAGTTGATTATTTCACCTTGTTTGATTTTTCGGCAAAGTGGG
>CAXQBA010000171.1:0-10941 GCA_964221885.1 Luminiphilus sp.
ACAGTTGTCAACAATTGAAGTTATTGGATGAACTAAATGTCAAATCTCTGACAGCTTCGACCAATAAAGCAATCATTTATGTTAATAGTATCAGTATCGGTTTTCATGCCTCCGTTTCCAAAGAAACGATGGATAAACTGATCCATGATACAGAGGTCATTATTGAGAATGCAGAATTAAAAGATAAACGTGCCGTCATATTGAATGAGCTCTATTTCTGGCAGGTGATTTATTACAATCATGCAAACCAGCTGTCGAAGAGCCAACAGATCATCAATAAACTTATCGAGCGGAAGCGATTATCACCAAAATTATACATGGCCGTAGCCTCTTATTATTTTGCAACCGGTCAATATGATAAAGCTACTGATTACACGTCACAAGTTTTCCAATTCACTCGTAAACAGATCACTGATAAAATATATTACAATACATTGATACTGGAAATCTTGTCTTTATATGAGGTGGATAGCACCTTCCAACTCGACAGTAGTATCAATACCATGGATCGATTCTTTCAAAAGCGCGAATTCAACAACGATGTGAACAAGGCGTTCATCAGTGCTATTCGCAAATTGAATAAAATTTACCCTAGGATACCTAAAAAAGAGAATCCTATCCTATAAAAGCTCTTTAATGAAGTAAAAGATATTTCTATAAGTGAATTCATGATCAGCGTAAACCTGATCAAATGGTTAGAGCAAAAATTAGGACTCTAAATCATTCATTTTCTCTTCAACCTGAGGAATAACCTCTTTCATATGCACGATAAACTTTTCTGCGTTAGGAGCAATAGAAGGATGTGTTGCATCTTTTTTAGCTGTTTGTTCGATATCTAAAGCCAGTTGCTTCAAATCATACAGCCCAAACAACTGTAAAGTAGATTTATTCTTGTGAGCCAACTTTCCAACCGTAACAAGATCATTTGCATCTAAAGCTTGTCGAATACCTTGAAGATCTTTGGGCCCTTCTTCCATGAACGTGCTCAAAATACTAAGAACAAAATCAGTATCGCCATCACTGATCTCATTTAGATAACTGAGGTCTAATTGTAAATTCATTTGGATTAATATTCTTGATTCAACTCTTCTTCTTCCTTTAACATACGGTAGATAGTCGTCTTACCGATTCCAAGGATCTTAGCAACTAATGGAATATTATTATCGTTTTTATCTAAATAGTACCGTACGATCTTTAGATTGTACTCACGCAAGGACATTTCCTCCAAGAAAAAGTCCTCTACTTTCTTCGGACTATTGAATTGAAGGTCTCCCTTCTGCAATGTGTTTCCACTACACATGATGGCACCCAACTCAACAACCGCCTTTAACTCTCGGATATTTCCAGGAAAGGCATAGGAAAGCAATTTATCTTTCGCTGTTTGACCTAATTTGATCGAATCAAGTCCATTATCTTTAATAGATTCACTCAAAAAGTGCTTAGCTAATATCAGAATATCATTACCACGCTCTCTAAGCGGTGGCAACTTGATCGGTAAGCCTAGTAAACGATAGTAAAGATCTTCACGGAAATCTCCTTTACTGACAAGATCGGCAAGATCTTGATGGGTTGCAACAATGATACGAGCATCAAATTTGATGGGTTCATTACCACCAACACGTGTTATCTCACGTTCTTGAAGCGCTCGCAAAATTTTAGCTTGTAAATGAGAATCCATTTCTCCGATCTCATCTAGGAATAATGTCCCATTATTGGCTAATTCGAATTTTCCAATCTTTCTTGTAGTTGCCCCTGTAAAAGCACCTTTTTCGTGACCAAAGAACTCACTCTCTAGCAACTCTTTAGGGACTGCACTTACATTGATAGCCACAAAGTTACCCTTTGAGCGCTCAGAGTTGTAGTGAATAGCCTTTGCTACTAATTCTTTACCGGTTCCTGTTTCTCCAGTAATAGAGACCGTTATGGATGACTTTGCTGCTTTATCAAGTAGTTTAAAAACAACTTTCATAGCAGGACTCTGCCCCTTGATACTTTCGCTGAATTGATATTTTTGCGAGAGCTCTTTCTTTAGTATTTTTACTTCTTTACGAAGTTGAATATTCTTTTTTAGTTTTTCAACAACGTTGAAAAGACGCTCCTTATTCGCTTCATCCTTCGTCAAATAATCATCTGCACCTTTTTGCAACAACTGAACAGCCGTAGAAATATCCTGCTGACCAGAGAGAATAACGACACCGATATCTTCATTATGTGACTTGATCGCTTGCAGAACATCGCCACCGGTCATGTCGGGTAATGAATAATCCAATGAAATAATATCTGGATTCATGTGGAGGTTACTCAAACAGTCCGCTCCATTTTCAAACAGATGTATTTCATGGTCTGGATTTAAAGACATGATATACTTAATTGTTTTTGCAAAGATCTTATCATCCTCAACGATAAAAATCTTTATTCCCACATCACTCATACGCAATTTTCATAGATATCATCCAAGGTTAGCTTTATAGATGGTCCCTAGATAGTTTGTTTGTTAATACTTCAATAATACGTATTTATACCTAAAAAAATCAATTAATTTGGAATTAAAAAAGAACAGTTTGCCATTGTTT
Source organism: Luminiphilus sp. (assembly GCA_964221885.1). Classification (GTDB taxonomy): domain Bacteria; phylum Bacteroidota; class Bacteroidia; order Chitinophagales; family Saprospiraceae; genus Aureispira. The sequence continues at coordinate 2,574 of CAXQBA010000171.1, forward strand.
TTTATAAACACCTGATAATCAGTAAAATGTTTTTTCCTATTTGAAAATCACAATCCCAGATAAGAATAAATCATATACTAAATTTATTTATATGTTCATTTCATAGACTTTATATTCTTTGTATGGCACTGCACTTACAGCACGCATACCACGGTTCATCGCTTCATTTTCTTTTAATATATACGACCCTTCGCAATATTCGAAGCCTAGTTTCAGTGCTTCCTCTACTAAATGAAGGTATACGACTGCATCGATACCCTTCCCATGATATTCTGGTAATAACCCCAACAAGATCACACGCATCCACTTCACCTTCTTCTTATCAGTGAATATTTTATACCCTTTGGGGAATAATCGCCCATTTAATTCTTTCAGTATAAAATTGAAATCAAGAACGGCTACAGCCATACCAGCCAATTTGCCATCAACATATATAAAGGGTATCAACTCAGGTATGGCTATCATTTTAAATTTTTCAGCATACGCATCGATCTCAGCATCAGAAAGTGGTACAATACCCCACAATTGTTGCCATGCCTTATTGTAGATCTCCTTTATTTTTTTTACCTCATCGTAGAGATTTTTCATATCTAAAGGTTTTACCTCTACCTTATATCTACGTTTGACCAGATTAGCTCCTCTTTTTAGTTTGTCATTATTAAAAATGGTATTTGCATCCATCTTATAAGCTAATAATTCTTGTCGGCAAGGTAGTCCATACGCTTCATACATTTCTTTGTAATAAGGATGCTGATACGGCATGTCAACACGTGGCATATCATCAAAGCCTTCAGTTAACAGACCAAAATCATAACTGGAAGATGGGGAAGCTGGTCCTTGCATCTTAGTTAATCCTTTCGCTTTGAGCCATTTTTTTGCAGTATCAAATAATGCATTAGCTACCTCTTGATCATGAATACACTCGAAAAAACCAAAAAAGCCTGTTCCTCCTTCATCTGGATGCACCTCATTATATCGATCATTTTGGATTGCAGCAATGCGTCCTACTATTTTACCATCTCTATAGGCAATGTATAATTGCATGATTCCATATTCATAGAATGGGTGTTTTCCTTTGGCACCTAATAAGGCATCAAATGCCGTATTTATACCAAACATATGCCGAAGGTCCAACAACAATGGTGATACCCAATAGGGACTCCCTTTGTAAATATCAAAAGGAATCATCATAAAGGTTTTCTTATCCTGCTTGGAATTAGCTTCTCGAATCTCTATCATTCTGTTCATTGATTTTTATTCTTTACAAACATACAAAAAAACAGAATGTCATCTAGGTATGAAGATGCGTTGCTTAAATAATATTGAGCTTTTTCCCAATCTTGGTATAGCACTCCACCACTTTCTCTAAATGCTCTCGTTCGTGAGTAGCCATAAAACTATTTCGCATCATCGACTTATTAGGTGGTGTCGCAGGCGGAATAAATACATTAACAAAAATACCTGCATCAAAAAGTCCTTTCCACAAACCAAATGCTTTTTTGTTATCACCAATCAAAACAGGAACGATTGCCGTGCGACCATCAATAACTTGAAAACCCGCATCTTTTAGACCAGCTCTTACAAATTCAGCATTATCAACTAAGCGTTGAACACGTTCAGGCTCAGCAATAACAATATCTAAGGCAGCTAGTGCTGCAGCAACAGATGAAGGTGTTGGTGAAGCACTGAATATCAATGCTGGAGAGTGGTGCTTCAGATAATTGATAACACGCTCTTTCCCTGCAACAAAACCACCGAGCGATGCTAATGTTTTTGAGAAGGTACACATGATCAGATCGACGTCATCATCCACGCCAAATTCCGATGATGTACCACGACCGCCCTTTCCGATAACACCAAAAGCATGAGCGTCATCTACAAGTGTTTTTGCATTATATTTTTTAGCTAACTCTGTAATTTTGTCTACTTCAGATATGTTACCAAATGTTGAGAATACACCATCTGTTACGATGAACTTACCAGCCTCTAGTGGCATGGCTGCCAATTTACGTTCCAGATCGGCCATATTACAATGTTGATAGCGAATAACATTTGTACCAGTAGAACCTTTAGCAATGAAATTTCCAGACTGTATACTAGCGTGATTATCCTTATCGGATAAAATAGTGTCGGATCGTTTAACCAGTGGTTGGATAACACCCTGACTTGTTTGATAACCCGTGCTGAAAAGCAATGCCGCTTCCTTTCCTACAAAGGCAGCAAGCTTTTCCTCCAACTCCATATGCATAGGTATCGTACCTGTCAAATACCTAGAGCCCGAGCAACTCGTCCCATATATTTTTAGGGCGTTAACAGCAGCCTCTTTTACTTTAGGGTGTGCTGTCAATCCTAAATAATTATTGGATCCAGCCATAATGATCTTTTTACCATCCATTTGTACTACAGGTCCTTCAGACTCTTCAATGGGTCTGAAATATGGATAAATACCTGCTGCTTTTACGTCATCAGCATATCTATATTCATAACACTTATCGAAAAGGGAAGGTAATTTGGTGTCTGTATTATCCATTTGCATAGCTTATATTTTAACAGTGGTTGTAAAAAAATAACGACCACAATTGATTTCCAAAAATAAGATTATTTAATCCAAAAAGTATACATTTAGTTAAATTTTTACGCTTCACAAGCCCTTTACAACCTTTTATTGAACGGTCATACAAGATAACTATGAGTAAAATGATATGTGCAGTAACTGGAGCAAATGGTTTCGTAGGATCTCACATGGTAGACCTATTGCTTGAGAAAGGTCATGAGGTGCACGCTATTGTACGAGAAAAAAGCAATACAAAATGGTTGGATGGAAAAGATGTGCAGATCCATCGATGTGGCTTGGGAGATGTTACTCAATTGGCTACTGTATTTGCTCCCTGTCACTATATTTTTCATATTGCCGGTGTCGTTAAAGCCCTAAATCTTGATGGTTTCTTACGTGGTAATGTTCAAACGACTGAGCGCGTTTTTGAAGCAGCTAAATCCGCTACTGACCTCCGTCGGATTGTCGTTGTAAGTAGTATGGCTGCTACTGGATTTGCTGAGATAGGTAGTGAAGTAGACGAACAGTCTCCCCTTCAGCCTATTGAGCCATATGGCATTAGCAAGGTCGAGCAAGAAAAAGTAGCCTATTTACACAAAGGGACGGTTCCTTACACCATCGTTCGACCACCCGGCATTTACGGTCCAAGAGATACCGAGATTCTCGCCTTTTTTAAGGCCATCAATTCAGGATTTAGTGTTTTGATGGGATTTAAGGACAAAGAAATGAGTCTTATTCACATTCACGATCTGGTAAATGGCATGTATTTAGCGGCTTCTTCAGAAAAAAGTCTGGATCAGATCTATTTCCTAGGATCTTTAGAGAAATACAATTGGAAACAACTAGGCCAAGTAGCATCAAAAGCCATGTCAAAACGCGTGATGACCATCAAAATACCACATTTTGTCATTTATTTGATAGGTTTTATAGGACAGATTCTTGAAAGTCGTTTTAAAATGGATGTTGCCTTAAACAAGGACCGAGCATTTCGAATTACACGTCCTTCTTGGTACTGCAGTTCTCAAAAAGCAGTTGATGACTTTAAGTTCACCCAAGACACCTCCATTGAGAACGGTTTTTCAGAAACGATACGTTGGTATCAGAAAAATAAATGGCTGTGATAACCAAAGCCTTTGAAAATATTTTAAAAGTTCGCTTTAATCGTTACATTTGCTTTTAATAACATTCTTTATCAACTGGTAACTCATGGGAAATACAGAATATCAAAAGGGATCTAGCTCATTTCTACTAAAATTCTTGTTGTTCATTGTTCTTTTTGTAGCATTGATCAGTTATGTAGTCAGTAGAAATGGAGAGGCACTACTTTAAAAGTAGCCTCATCTGATCTAGTTCGCATCACATTATATTATTATGAAACCTAAACGTATCATTTTTACTGGAGGAGGTACGCTGGGTCACGTTATGCCGAATATTCCGCTCATTCGCTTTTTTAAAGATAACGGGTGGGACGTTGCTTACATTGGCTCGGTCAATGGGATTGAACGTGAAAAAATGACTGAGTTGAATGTAACGTATTTTCCTATTCGTTCAGGTAAACTACGAAGGTACTTCGATCTCCAAAATTTCTTAGATATTTTCAATGTCAGTATAGCGATCATTCAAGCATTCTTTATTTTTCTTCGTTGGGGACCTAATATTCTTTTTTCAAAAGGTGGATATGTCGCCTTACCTCCTGTAATAGGTGCTTGGCTGACTCGAACACCTGTTGTGATCCACGAATCTGATATGACTCCAGGTCTTACAACAAGACTATCTATACGTTTTGCTAAAGTGATCTGTACAGCATTCAAAAATACGCTACGTTACTTACCTCAGTCTAAAAGCATCTACACTGGCCTGCCTGTTAGAGATCTTGTCTTTGAAGCTGATGGTATGATGGGACGTGAATTTTTAGGCATTCAAACCGAAAAACCTATACTTCTTGTATTTGGTGGCTCGTTGGGAGCTCAATTTTTGAATACATTAGCAAGAGATCATGTAAAGAATGGTAAATTATCAGATTATCATGTTGTTAATATCTGTGGTCGAGGGCAACTGGATCCTACCATGGATTCCTACTCCAACTACCAGCAATTCGAATCTTTGTCTGATGAGTTCTTACACGTTATGAAAGCGGCCGATCTAGTCATAACACGCGGTGGCGCCACATCACTTTTTGAGTTATTAGCCATGCAAAAGCCACATCTAGTTATACCTCTCCCTAAATCAGTCAGCCGCGGTGATCAGATCGATAATGCAACCTATTTTAAAGAATTGGGTGTTTCTGATTTTATTGAAGAGGAACAGTTCAACTGGGATGAACTACAAGTAAAAATCCAAAGGTTAACGGGTAACTGGGACCATATTGTTGTACAGCTGAATGAGATGGCATTTTCTCAATCAGGCGAAAAGGTTCGTACTATTCTATTAGATAACGCATCATAGTTTGTTCTGCATGTGCTGTTTGATCCCTGACCTCAATGAAACTAGCTCCTTAGCGTAGTTTTCTAAATTTTTGTCCTCGTCTGTCAAAGGAACCCATTTAGGAACTTCAACTTTTCGGCCATTATCATCCACAGCCACAAAAATAATAATACAATGTGTTGTTTTAATTTTGTGATCAAGTCTTGTATCGGTTGCAAAAACATCCACACTAATATGCATACTGGTTCGTCCTGTAAAAACCACTTTTGCAACCACTTCAACTAAGGATCCGATACGGATCGGTTTTAAAAACTGAATGCCCCCGACATAAACAGTCACACAATATGAATTACTGAATTGAGAGGCGCAGGCATACCCTGCTTGATCGATCCATTTCATAACGGAACCCCCATGGACTTTCCCACCAAAATTTACATCGCCTGGTTCTGCTAGAAATCGTAAGGTAAGCGCTCTTTTATTAGTATTCATACAGGTTATTTACATCATATACTTGGATAAAAACTCTTCCATTGCACGGTAGAATTCAAATCTATTTTCTTCGTTATGAAAGCCATGACCCTCATTTTCTTTCAGCATATATTGGACCGCTACACCTCTTTTTTGCAGTGCTTCAACCATTTGATCTGATTCATCCTGATTAACTCTTGGATCTTTAGCACCTTGAGCAATGAAAAGTGGCGCTTTGATCTTATCTACGTGAAATACAGGTGACGTAGCTTTCATGCGCTTGTGATCCTCTTCGTCATTAGGATCACCTACCATTTCGTACAACATTTTCAGGTAAATCTCCCAATAAGGTGGAATAGTCTCCATGAATGTGAACAAGTTGGACACACCAACATAATCTACTGCGCAACAATATAGATCAGGAGTAAATGCTACGCCGGCCAGTGTACAATATCCACCATATGAACCACCATAAATGGCAATTCGCTTTGGATCGACGACCCCCTGCTCTACTAACCAATTGACCCCATCTGTTACATCATCCTGCATGGCCAAGCCCCACTGTTTAAATGACGCTTCCCAGAATTGTCTGCCATATCCTGTAGACCCTCTGAAGTTCATCTGTAGCACGGCATATCCCCTATTGGCAAAAAATTGAATTTCAGGATTGAATGTCCATGTGTCTCGTGCCCATGGCCCTCCATGTGGATTAACAATAAGTGGCATTTTTTTACCCTTTTCATATGATACAGGTAATGTCAAATATCCATGTATAGTCATACCATCTCTCGACAAATACGAAATTGGCTTCATCTGAGCAAGGTCGTACCCTTCAAACCAAGGTCCGACCTCAACTAATTTTTCTAATTCACTTGTCGCAGCTCGGTAAATGTAATAAGCTCCCAATGATCGATCCGAATACGTTCTGACTAAGAACACTTGTTCTTTCTTGTCGCAAGAAGTAATAACAACCTCACAATCTGTTAATTTTGACTGTATGTCTAGGTACAATGTCTTAACTGTTTCGTCTATGAAGTGAAAGTCTTTTTTCCATGTTACAAATGAAACAGTGGTCAATACCTTCCTCAGTTTTGAATAGGATATATTTGATACATCAACGTCTGGATGTTGATAGACCACCTCGAGCTCTTCACCAGAACGCATATCAATCTTGACCAAAGCCATCTTATCTCTACCTAGATTTGAAATGGCATAGGCTAAATGTTTATTTTCAAAATCAAAAAAAGCTGGATGTAAGGTGTCTTTGAATGACGTTGATACTACAGACATAAAATCACCAACTGCCTCCTCTCGGTACAAAAGATTATGGTTTACACCATCTGTACTGACTGCTGCACGAACAGCTCCTTCGTGATCTGTGATCCATGACGAAATATTGCCCGGGTTCTCAGCTACCATCTGCAGATCCCCTGTTTTGATATTCAATTTATACGGGTCAAAAATCTGAGCCACTCGCTTATTCATACTGATCAATATATGATCGTCGTCATTGTATAATGTGTCGATGACTTGCACGCGAACACCTTCAAAGGGAGTTAGGTTAATAACTTCTTTCGTATGTATATTAGCCGAAAAAAGGCTGAAATTTTCATCTCCATCATAATCTCGGGTGTACACGATCTGATCGTCACTTACCCAAAAAAATCCAGAAAGATCCCGATCTGTTACATCCGTCAATCGTTCGATATTCCCCTTATTGATATTTCTAACGTGGATATTCTGCCTGTTTTCATAAGGGGATAAATAGGCTAAATGTGTCCCAGATGGAGAAATGGAAAAGGCTGTTTGATCTGGATTTTTGAAAAAATCCTCTAATTCAATATAGTTGTCTCTCATGTTAAGATGTCTTATGGGTTTCAATTTTACAAAAAATTCCATTATTATTATTCACCAACCCTATAATTGATGGATACGTTTATAATGTTAAAGATTTCATCTTGTTTTCATTAGTACTATCATGAGTGTCATTATTTCAAATCCTTCTAAAGTATTCTGTGACTTCAGGTCGATAGATAAGTGTGATTTTCACTATATCGTTAAATTCTATGAGGACACACAGGAATCCGATCATTTTATCGATAGTGAGGAGGAATTGATTATGCAATATTATTATGCATTATCGCTATTTGAAACAAACGAATTATCCCTTTTTATTAAACAAGCAGATGACATCCTTTCACATATTTTCAACTATAATATTACGCTGATTGATGGTCAAGATGTTCTATTCGAATTACTGTCGAAAAAATCCCTTGCAATGTATCATCTATCAAAGTACGATACAGCTTTTTCATTGGGTCATCAATTACATGGCATCTATAAGTCGGCTGATAGTCTGGCAATAAACCGTGCGTTGTATATTAATCATTCGCTCCCTCAGCGTGCTGCTTTATGTCGATTCTCGGTATTTCTTGCTTTGTTTGTCATGGCAGTCACTTGTGTTTTTAACTTAACGATCATTCTACCTGCTACATATATCGTTGTAACAGCTTTCTCTGGTTTCGTTATTTATTGCTATGTGTTTTGGAGGTATTATAAATGCTATACCGAAAAGGTGACTACGCCTATCAAGACGCTTTCTCAAAATTTATAGATCAGTCTACAAATAATTGACCTATTGATCGCATAATCGGGTCGATCACCTGGTTGCTCATCATTGTAGATCGTCGCTAGAGATCGAGACCAACGTATATTAAGCCCCCAATTCTTCAAAAAGAACACATTGGCATCTATGATCATCATAAGATCATTTTTAGCGTATGCATCCTCGATACCCATGGGATGACTCAGGGTGCCTGTTAGTGAGGTATTCAACAATCTAGAATAGGACAACCCACCACCCAACATGAGTCTTTTGAACATAACGTTATCTTTCGTAAAAGCATCCCAATCTTTATAATA
>CAXQBA010000172.1:0-4212 GCA_964221885.1 Luminiphilus sp.
GAACTGGATTTGCAATAGAGGTTACCTTACGAAAATTGAAAAGAGATACCTCGCGTGTGATGGTACTGGCAGCTGTGCTGATTGTGTTTTTAATGATTTGGGCCGAAATGGCCGTTGGAATCTTCGGGAGTCCAATTGCCGGGAGTTAGGAGACTAAAGGCTATCCAGTAGCTTAGTTAACCTTTTTGTTTGGTATTCTCTCGAGTATTTCTTCCCAGCTTCCAGATTTCTTTCAAAATAAATAGATTGACCGTTTTCTTTCATCTTACACCAATCAATCAATTGTTTTTCTAACTCTTCTTCATCGTTGATACAAATACCCGAATTCGTTTTTGAAATGAATTCGTCGATCACACCTCTATCAGAAGGGCATACCAAGATCGGTTTCCCACTGGCAAAATAATCGAACATTTTTACGGGCAGCCATCCATCTACATTTTCGAAAGACGTCATGATTAAGGCGTCGGCTTTAGTTTGAATTTCGTGAAGTTTGGATTTAGGTATTCGATCTTGAAAGTTAACATTCTTCATTTTGTCCGTCAATGCTTTGAGTCGTTGTTGTTGAACGGCCATTATCTCAGTGCCTATAAATGTCAATCCAATAGACCTGTGTTCTCGTTGAAGTTTATCTACTATTCTTATAAGCAACTCAATGTTCTGAGCGCCATAGAGGCTTCCTGCGTATAACAAGTGAAGTTTCGGTTCAGGGCTCGATTCGTTTTGTGAATGATACGTCAATTGTTCGTAACCATTCATGATTACCGTTCCTTCTTTTTGTATAAAAATTCCGATGCGATCTACCCAGGAAGGGGAAACACTTAAAAATTGATCTGCATTAGATGTCCACACTTTTTCGAAAGTCTTTTCCTGTTTATGTATTTTACGCCAGATCCATGATTCATTCGCCGGCGCAAGGTGAGTACTCCACTCATCCCGGTAATCCGGTATCCAGGTGATAGCAAATTCCTTTTTCAATAAATATCCAATCTGAAAACTTTCAAAAGGCCGTCCCGAGGCTATCACTGTTTTTATTTCCGGATCTTCCTTGAGAATATCCACGCATTTGACATACATGGTTTTGAATTCATTAACAGGTGCGTCTGTGTTGCGACTTAATAGCCTACGTAGCGTTAAAAATTTCCTTATAGGACCACCGATCTTATTTCTCAAGTCTCTCGGCACCGGAACTCGATGAATCTCACCGTTGCCAACGCGTTCTATCGAATATGAATTGTGTTCCAATTCTCCGATCACATCACTTTGTCCTTCGTTCCAGCAGCGTGTGACGACGACAGGATAGAACCCTTCACTCTGCAGGTAGTTGAACCAGGCCGCTGCGCGCTCGCCACCAACGAAATTGGATGGGGGGAAGAAGTAGGATATGATCAGAATCTTTTTCATTCGGATACTGACTGATAGATTTGTTCCAACTGATCATAGATTATATTTTCATGGAATCGTGCTTTCGCGCGAATTCGAATATCATTAGAATCGAAGGTGGAATAATTTTCGTTCATAGATAAGATTCCTTGAGCCAAAGCTTGAGCATTCTTCTCTGTAATATAACCATCTTTTCGTGTTACAATGTCCCTGACACCACCTGAATCGGTAACAACAACAGGCTTGCCGCTAGCGAGTGCTTCGGCTACTGAAAGTCCAAAAGTCTCTACTTTACTGGAAGACAAGATCACATCATGCTTTGTTAATTCGTTCAGGATTTCATCTCTAGACATGCGCCCCTTCCATGTAATAGTATCTTCAATGTGTAACTTCAGACTAAGTTCTTTTAGCTCTTTTTCAAGTTGGCCCACACCCACCAGAGTCAATGTAATACTTAAATTCTTGTCGATTACTTTTTTCCAGGCCTCCAGCAACAAAAAATGCTGTTTGACTTCAATAAAATTACCGATGCACAGAAAGTGTTCTGGCTGATTCCTTTTGACAAGGGTAGTCTCAAAGAACTCGTTTTTGACCATGTTAGGAATGATCTTCTTATTGTCACAATTGCGAAACACTTTTGAAATTTCTTCCTGAAAAAAACGACTCACAATGATGTTCATCTTTGAGTTGCTCAAAACACATTTTATCCTATTGAGATCCTTGCGAGTGTAGCTTTCAGGCTGAAATATAAGCGCTGAAGAATGTTCTGTATGAATAAATGGAATGCCAAGGTTTTTAGATAGATAATCAGCTACAACCCCTCCCATGAACATGGCGTGACTATGGATTAGATCCGGAAGATCGTTTTTCAGTTCTTTTTGAATTGCACGCCACGTTGATCTGCACAGTTTTTGATAGCTAGCTGATCTTAGTTTGGGTAAAACCGGGGTCGTTTTCACTCGTATGATGGTGAGGTCATTGTATACTTCGCGTACGACGGTTTCTCGCGGTTTGCCCAGAGATTGAACAAAAGTCCCAGAAAGTTCCGCTTGAAGGATAGTAACTCTGTTTCCTTTACGTTTCAACAGTTGTGCCTGTTCCTCTACAAAAGAACCATAGGTAGGCTGTTCTTCAGAAGGATACCAGGAAGTTATGATCAGGATATGAAGCTTTTTGTTAGCCATTCTTTTTCAAACCAAGCCCGTTGATCAGAATCTTTGGTAGCTCGCTCAACAAATATAGTGAAGGTTGGTGAGCAAAGGCTTGGTGCCAGATCTTTAGTGCTGTTTGAGTCTGTCCGTTGACGCGTGCCTGATAGAGGTACATCCGATATTTTGAATCCACATAACGCTTTATAAACCCGTTATGCATGAATTTCATGACTTCTTCATATTCGAGGAGAGATTATAATGAACAAACGTATTTATAAATATTTTTCATCGATACAGTATCAAGGTTCTGTATTACAGAACCGTCATTGTGTATCATTTGGATGCAAGAGTAGGTTTTTAACTGGAACAAGGGGAAGCGCGCAGCAATACGTGACCACAGATGTGTATCCTCCCAAATGCGATATTGTTCGTTGAACTGATGCTTTTCCAGTATCGTATGATGCACACAAACGGAATTCATCAAAATAAATTTATTCCAGATCTCCTTCACAATATTTTGAGAGGTATTGATTAATGGGTGTTTTGTAAATTCCGTCGTGGATTTAATAAGGTGCCCTGATAAAAGGAGCGAAGGATCTGGACTTTCTTGTTCGATATAAGCGGCAAAATTCTTTAGGTGATCAGGTAAATACTGATCGTCACTGTCCAAAAAGCAGATCCACTCACCTGACGCCAGGTGAATACCCTTATTGCGCGCCGCACTTCGCTCCTGGTTTTCCTGATAGTGGTACTGAATTCTGGAGTCGAGATATTGCGAAATGACCTCTTTCGTATTGTCAGTACTTCCGTCATCTACAATGATCAGTTCCCAATTCTCATAAGCTTGCTCCAACACACTTTCTATACCTGATCCGATAAAAGAAGCACGGTTATATGTGGGTATGATGATACTAAAAAAGGGTTTCATGACTTCGGATAACCAATGATTTGACTTTTTATATGATAGGCGATGTTTCGGTAAAATTTCCAACCTTGAAATGGGTTAGATCTAATCTTCCTCCAAATCGCTTTCCACCCCTTTTTTCTGCGTCCGTTCCAAAAGAAACGAAACGGATCAAACCATGCCGCATTCCACAAATGAACTGCATAGGATTTTGATGTCACAAAAGAAAGTGGGTCTTCTTCAGCCTTTTCAAAAGGCATAGGGCAAAAGGCTTCATGTGATAACACTTTCCCGTATTTGGATAGAACATCTACAGATTTATTTGGCTGAATACCATATTGTTCAAAAACGGATGAGATCACATGTGGTATGGGGGTGTAATCTACTTTTACCAGTTGTTCATCAAGATAAAGATCTAAACAGGCCTTGATAAGCTCGTTTTTCTGTTGTGCACCGATTACTACAGGTTCCACTCGTCCTTGATCATCTGTACCCCAAAAAGAAGGAAGGTCCAATAGCTCATCAAATGACTTGACAAGAAGAACATCAGTATCAAGATAAACACCGCCATATTCATGCAGTACTCGAAGCCTTGCATAATCGCTTAAAAAAGCCCACTTTTCATCATTGAGAGCCTGTTGCGCAAATGCACCTTCAATAGGGGTGTTCGACAGATCCCACTTAATAATCTCATAATCAGGGAGTACTCTTCTCCAGGATTCCATACATCGCTGAATGTTTTCTGGGTACGCTTCACCACTGAACCAAAAGAAGTGA
>CAXQBA010000173.1:0-6404 GCA_964221885.1 Luminiphilus sp.
GCTCACTCTTGGTGGGGCAATAATGTGACCTGCGAAGATGGTAGTGAGATGTGGATCAATGAGGGAATGGCCTCTTTTTCGGAATTGTTATTCTATGAATGGGTCTATGGAAAAGAACGCTATCGTCAAGAGGCCGAATTGCTGCAACAAAAGGTCGTTCGCACTAGCCATAAAGCAGATAATGGCTACCACCCTATTACGGCTGTGCCCTTCGATTATACCTATGGATCACATGTCTATAACAAAGGCGCCTTAGTTGCCCATAACCTGCGTAGTTATCTAGGCGATTCCTTATTTCGAGTGGTTTGTCGGGGTATTCAATCTGAACGGGCCTTTGACCACCTGACCTCCATCCAATTCATGCGTTCTGCAATAGCAAAAACAGGAATAAATCTTGTCCCCTTCTTTACCGATTGGGTTTTTCGTCCCGGTTTTCCATCTTTTGTGATTCATGACCTTCAATCGGTCCAAAAAGATCGATCCACCTACCAAACTACCGCCCAAATTCAGCAGTGGGTGGTTGGCCGTCAAGCCTATTTTAGTCAACTGCCAATAGTGATCGAATTAATAGACACGAAAGGCAAATCCTACCGTTTTAAACAGTTGTTGGATTCAACCCAAACTGTCCGCTTTGAAACGAAAACTCCCATTCAGATGATGGTCATCAACCCTGATAATGCACTACTTTTAGCTGACAGACAATACCGTTATCTACTTCATCCAAAACAGGCTATAACACCCTCGGATCAATTACCCTTTGATCGCTTGGAAATGACCACTTGCAAAAAAGCCCAGTGGGTCTCTTTTTCCCTACTTTTAAGTAACGATTGGCCTCAGATCCAATCTTCCATTCCATTTCTCGCTACTGCTAAGGGTGTTTTTCAAATTCAAACGAATCAAGCTGGCCCTATTCGAGCTCAAAGCAAGGCTCGAGTCACTGAGCTATTCCGATTTGACCGATCTACGAATACTTGGCAAAGCGTGAAGCCCAAGGAATCATCGTTTATGTTAGTTTCTGGTATCTATGCTTGGATGGAATGATCAAGATTTGAACGCATGATTATCCCCAATCCAGTCAAGGTCTTGTTTATTACTCATTGATACAACATTTTTCGTCGGCACATTGACAAAAGACCAAATTGTATAGATGAAAGCCGATCAATGACAACGCAGAGAAATACTTTAGATAATGTATATATGGAATGGATGATAATTGCTCTAATACAACACTGATCATTAGCAAAAACCAAGATAGCCAAAGAACTTGCTTGAACCAGGAATGTGTTGATGATTGTGTTATTTGCTTGGTAGTACGCTTAACCGCAAAAAAAGAAATCAGCAAAAAGAACATGTCCAAACTGATCCACCATGAGGGAGCGGCAGCACAACAACTTGCTGAACAAGCCGAGGCTATAAACAGAAAAGGTGTCGCTGCGCAATGAACCATACATAAAAAGCTGGCAGTTGCACCGATCAGATCGAATTTATTCGTGAAGGTGGCTTGTTTCATTAATTCGTACTCTTTGTTAACATCAGTTGCTTACGCATCGGCACAAAGATACTAAAACATCTAATTAAATGCAACAATGTTGCATTTAAAAACATCATACCCTGAATCTCCTAAAAAAAAGTGACACAAACCTTTAAATTTACATTAGGCCTGTTTAGCTATCAAGTTTATATTCTTTGAATCGAAATCAATCATCTAATCCATAATCTTTACTTTGATCACCCCGTGGTTATATACTTGTTTTTTTAATAATCATTAATACACCTCCATGTCGATCCGTTTCGGACAATGTACCCAACCGATACTATCTTCTACAAATAGATCCAACTGCATCGTATAATCTCCCTTATCTTTGGGTACATCCATGAATATGTGTTGTTTGAACGTTGTTCCCCCCGCCAGATCAATCAATAATGGTGTACGAATACTCTCCCATCGATATAAGGTATCGCGATACCACCAATGGGCTGAAATAGTCACTTTTGTAGCATCCAGCGATTGATCGCCTCGATTAGCTATCTCGACCGGAAAGGTGATGGTGCTACCAGCTGGATTGGATTGCCTAGGAATGCCTTCCAATTGAATAAACTGTTGGTAATAGGTCAAACTATCGGCTCCTTCTAAGGTGCCGCGAAGTAATCGGTAAGGCCCTATAGGAAAGCTATAATAACTTGTATTGACTTCACTATGATTATACATCGAATCAGGACGCTCATAAAAGGATCGGAAGGTGTGTAGATAGAGATTCGAGTCCAAAAGTATTCGACCATTCGCTCCCCCATTCCAAGCCCACTCGGTATCCCGAATGATCTGAATGGTTTTAAATTCATCGTACTGCGCAGATAATAGCATAGTCTCTATACCAGTGGTCCAGGAGTGATCTGCATTATCAATAGGCCATTTTCCCTCCTCCATGATGAATTTATTGCCGGGTAGTTTTTGGGCAACCTTGATCAATTCATTGAAATGATCGACACGCATAGTGAATGGTAAAATCTCATTGGATATCGTGTAGGATCGTAATAAAAGTACGGTTAGAAAAACAAAACTAAGTCGCCACTGCCAACGATAGCTCATTCGTTCAAAAATACCTAGCAAAGGGAAACAAGAAGCAACTACCAATAAGTAAAAACATTGTTCTTGATACCGACTGTGTTTAATCTCAGGATAGGTCAATGCTATGATATACTGTACACCGATCAAAAATATAGGAAATAGCAAAGCAGGAATTCTTTTACCAACATAAAGCCAACGTAAACTGATCAGAAGAACCATTATCCAAATACTGGTGTAGTATGTCATGTAAAATGAAATCAGTGGTTGCCAGTACCCTGACCAACTCTGATCTCCTCTCATAAAATTGATCAATAACTGCTCGAACTTAGCTTCCTCGTAAGGATGTGAAAAAATGAGCGTTCGAATCAGTAATGTCATGAAAGCAACAGCTAAAGCTGGTATGTATTGATTCAGATTTCTCCATTTTGTTTCATAGGCACGCATCAAAAACAACGGCAGAATCAAAACGATACTCAATTGATAATTAAACAGCATTATAAAAAGATAAACTGCCATCATACATTGCTGCCGTAACGACATTCTATTTTGCTGTAATTCAAAATAAAACAACGGTAAAATAGCTGCAACATAATACAACTCAAAGCCAGGAGCACAAAATCCCCAATGTATTCCCATACATTGAATGGCCATCAGATACCAGACCACTGCGTATTGTTTATAATAATAACGCCCGATCAGAAAGATAGCATAAAGAAAAAAAACATGTCCAACTGAATAAGCGATCAGTATGGCTTTCATTGGCATCCCTATCTTGATGAACAATAAAGGCAACCATTGAGAAAAGACACGTATAAAACGATCTAATTCATACCAGAATGTCTCATAGTGAACCACTTTGCCCAAGAAAAAACCAGCATCAGAATATAATCGTTCCTGATAAAAGATCACCGCCATAGCTGTCCAACATACAAAAGCAATATGGCTGAGGAAATCTAAGCGTATATTTTGCTGTTTTCTTTTCCGCAAGGGTGATTGATTTTCATGGAAAATACAATAATGCTCTTAATTGCAGAAAAATTTGAATTCAAAAGTGAATTATATGATCAAATACAGCGATTATCGACGTAATGCGTCGTAGTAGACAGGCTTTAGCATCTCTTGTAATTTATTTGAAAAAGGTTGTCTTTGCGATAAAACGATAACAACCAGCTGATCTCTGGGTGAGATCCAAAAATGAGTCGATGCTGCTCCTGACCATCCATACTCATCTAAATGACCATTAGAACCCCAGTCTGCTATCTGTACCCTAAAACCTAAACCAAATCCAGAATATCCATCAGCATATACCCCTTTTGGTAACTGATTCCTAGTCATCATATCCACCGTTTTAGGTTGAAGAATTCTATTGCCATATAAAATACCTTTATTCAAAAGCATTAAACTGAACCGCATGTAATCATTTGCTGTAGAAATCAATCCTCCACCACCGGATTCCATCCTATTCGGATTCGCAAATTCAGATGCGTTATAAGCATCTTCAACTTTTAAGTTCTGATTGTAAGAGGTAGTAAACCGATCGACCTTTTCGTTATCGATCACAAAGTGCGTATCACCCATTTGTAATGGCTTGAAAATTTCCTTTTTAAAAAATGCACCTAATTTCATACCAGACACTCGCTCAACAACCGCTCCTAGAACATCCGTAGAGACAGAGTAGTGATAGGTTGTACCGGGTTGATGCAATAAAGGAAGTCGCGATAATTTTTGAATAAATTGATCATTGTCCATACTGAATAATGGATGATCCCGCATATATTTTCGATCTACAGCTGTATTTGAGAAAAAACCATAGGTCAAGCCGGACGTATGTCGAAGCAGATCTCGAATTGTCATTGACTTCGGTGATGAACTTCCCTTTTTTTGACCATATAACAATAAACCTTTCATTTCAGGTATATAGTTTGATACAGGGTCATCCAATTGAATCTTACCACGCTCAACTAAGATCATGATCGCCACACTAGTCACAGGTTTTGTCATAGAGTAAATACGAAATAAATCATCTTTAAGCATAGGTCGTTCAGTCTCCAGATCACTATATCCAAGTGCCTTATGTTGAACGATTCTACCATTTTTTGCGACCATCAGAACAGCCCCAGCAATTTCCTCCATTTCAATCAATTTATCAACTTTATAGGCTGCCTCTTTGAGCTTTTGGACATTTATACCAACTTCTTCAGGTAATGCTTGAGGTAACGGCTGACTCCATGCTAAATGACCTACCAAAAACAAAAAAACAAGGGTAGAAAGCCCACAAAGTTGAGACATGAATAACCTGACGTTTACAAACATTTTTTGTTGATATTTAATGAATAGATCTGATTTCAGCATATGATCCCTACATTTTGTATTACTGAGTATACACGAACTTGTTACATTCAATGAAAAAAATTACATTTTCAAGTTCACAATTTAATTAAAAGCACCATTAACAATTGAAACAAAGCCATGAAACTAAACTATTACTCAAACAACAATGAATGTGAACACTTAGTAAAACCCATTTTTTTTAAGATAGTATGACCCTATTTTTTGCTATTTAAGTATTGTTATTACTACGTTTTTTAACCAGCTATGGTGTTGAGGTTATCTTTTACGTAACCCAAACCAAATACAAGCAAGGATAAAAGGGATGAAAAGGCCAACAAAATACCATTGCCTATTCATCCTTTTTTTTATTTTGATAGGCTGACTATCACCTATGTGTACAAATGAAGACCAATATGCTGGATGTGCAAAATGACCCTTTGCCTCACTGATATACCGTTGTTTTGATTGTCGAAGAGCCATATCTTTTGGTAGACCTTCTGCCAAATTCTCATAAAAATCAACCATAATCTTGGCAGTTGCATAGTCATTGATCTGCCATAGCGAAACTAATATAGAATTTGCTCCGGCATACATAAAAGCCCTGGCTAACGAAGCGATTCCGTTTCCTTTTTCATATTTACCAAAACCCGTTTCACAGGCTGATAACACAACGAGGTCGGCTTGAAGATCAGCTTGTGCAATCTCATGTGCTTGCCAAAAATTATTCTCTACACTATCACCATCTTCTGTAAAAGCTAGACTTGAAAGTTCTGGTTGTTGATTATTCACAATACCGTGCATAGCTAAATGAATGATCGCATAATTATTCGCTTTTTCTTTTATCAACCGCTCACTCGCAGAACGACCGAATCCAAAATACCCTTGAAAACTTTTCGAAAGAATGTTTACTTCTTGCTCAGCTGCTGGTAACGATTGTAATTCATCACGAAGCATTCGTTCGGTAGGTAATCTAGTTGGTACCATATCTGAATCCATGATACGGTCATACGATGCTGCCATGGCCAATATCTCTCCATTATTCGTTTTGCGTTTAGCGTCTTGATTCTCCAACCAAAAAGAAGATGAATAACTGTAACTGATCTCAACTGCGTTCAGTAAGTATGGTAGCGATTTATAGGCTACTTTTTGCTCTATGGGTTTATCTTGTAAGAAAACCTCAAAGGGTATATGTCCTAATTCAGCATCCGGAACAATAACAAGTCGTTTTATTACATCAATATCTATATTCAATGGCTTGATCAAATAATCAAAAAACCAACGTCCAGATTTAACATAATCTGTGTAAGCTCTGATCTTATCTCTGGATAATCGTTGATAATTATACAATTGTTTTCTTAAATCACGAATCTGTTTTTTCAACTCATTTCTAGACATAGGCACTCGTTGCCATTGAACCTTTTCAGAATCAATATAGAACAGATGAAGCCAATTTTCGCCTACTACATATTCAATATAAGCAGTACCCTTATCTAATTTATTCTGAATC
>CAXQBA010000174.1:0-4543 GCA_964221885.1 Luminiphilus sp.
CTTTAATAATAGCGAATACGTTATTTGGTCAAGACGGAATATCTTTTCAACAACGGGTCGACTATCAAATTGATGTCAGTCTGAACGTAAAAGACCATTCGTTACATGGATCACTACAAATGGTTTACCATAATCGATCAAATGACACATTGTCATATATAATGATGCACTTGTGGCCCAATGCCTATAAACACCAACAGACGCCATTTGCTAAACAATTACTGGAATTAAACAGATATGATTTTCATTTTGCAAATAAAAAACAGCGTGGTTATATAGATAGTCTTGCCTTTACAGTGAATGGACAACCGGTTATTGAACAAAACACCTTTGAACAACCAGATATTACAAAGCTTGTTCTTAACAAACCACTATACCCGGGCGATTCGATACAGATTGCAACGGGTTTTCGGATAAAGATACCTAGTGACTTTTCTCGGTTTGCTTATAAAGACGATACATATATGATCTGCCAATGGTATCCTAAGCCTGCTGTTTATGATAAAGAGGGTTGGCATCCAATGTCGTATTTAGATCAAGGTGAGTTTTACAGTGAGTTTGGATCGTTCAATGTGCGTATTAGGATTCCTGAATCGTATCAGCTGGGTGCTTCAGGGATTGAGCTTAGTAAACGCAAGATAGATTCGTCAATGATCGAATATGTCTACCAAGCGAAAAATGTGCATGATTTTGCTTGGTTTGCTGGAAAAGAACATTGGATCGGTAAGAAAAAAATTCAAATTGATGGCAGGTCTGTAGAATTACGTGTTGTTTATAAAGAGGAAAATGAAGAAACATGGAAATATGCATTGAAAATGATGCAACGGGCTCTTGAATTTTATTCAGAGGAAGTAGGTCCGTATCCTTATCCAGCAATGACAGCTTGTGATTTTCAATACAAAGGAAGCAACATGGAATATCCTATGTTAACGGTCATGGGTGAATTTGGAGACATATCTACATTTGACAACGTCCTTTGTCATGAGATTGGGCATAATTGGTTTTATGGAGTTTTAGCAACAAATGAACGAACCTATCCATGGTTGGATGAAGGATTGAATACATTCTACGATGTTAAGTATTCAAAAAAATATTATGGTTATGATTTAGATCAAGAGTATATATCCAATAAATACTATGCAGCACAATTAGGGTCAAAACCGATTAATACACCTTCGGATCAATTATCAGAAATAGGCTATTATGTATGTGCTTATGGAAAGCCTACTATGGCATTCACGTATTTAGAATCGTATCTAGGAAAGGATATTTTTAAAAAAGCGATACAACAGTATTTCTCAACATGGAAATTCAGGCATCCATACCCAATGGACCTAAAGAAAGCATTTGAACAAACGACCGATAAAAAACTAGGGTGGTTTTTCGATCATTTAGTTCAAACATCAGAGAATATTGATTTTTCATTACATAAAGGCTGTTGTGACCCAAATCGTAAAAATAAAATACGCATACAGAATAACACATCTTTTTACGCACCTGTTCCAGTAACATTCATAAATAAAGATAAAAAGGAACAGCGGATGTTTGAATTAGAAGCAAAGGCGGATACGACCATCTACGCAGAATTATACGAAAAGGCGATCATTGATGAGAAAAACGAGATTCCCGAGTCCAATAGAAATAATAACACGATACAGATACGTCCGAAGACCAAAGTAGGTAAACCCGTCAAATTGGCATTTCTTGCAGATTTTAAAAACCTCACAGCGCCAAGAATAAATTTGTTACCGGCTATTGGTTATAATCAGAATGATGGGTTTATGATAGGAGCATCTGCGTATAATTTACCTTTTTTCAATCCACCAATTGAGTATAGGGGGATGGCAATGTTCTCTTTTGCATCACTGACGGCCGTTGGAATGGGTGATATCACATACAATATATACAAAGATCATCAGCAGATTCAGATAGGTGCTGCGATCAAGAGTTTTTCGAAGCGCTTTAAAGAGGCAACTGAAGATCGGCCTTATTCGTTTAGTGAGCGGTTTACTAAATCAACAATTTTTGGTTCTTATTCGATAAAAGCGGATAAAAACATGCATCGTATGTACCTTTCAAATGCATTGATTACGGAAGAAAGAGGTTTGGAGCAGCGTATTATGACAGCCACCGACACGTTTTGGAACTATTCAGGAAATGAAGTGAATCTTCGATCGGTTCATCGTCTTGGATATTCATACGATCGATCTGATGCTCTTTTTCCTTTTCGAGCAACTATTCAGCTAGAATATGCTAATTATGAAGATTTTGGCGATATAGAGCATTACGTAAAACTAACGGCAGAGGCATTGAGTTCTTTTTATTATCAACCGAATTGGTCGGTAGATGTCCGGTTCTTTGGAGGAGTATTTCTTTATAATTCGGATATTGATTTTGGCGATATGCCACTACGTATGGTTAGTAACAACCGGAATGACTATCATTACGACAGTCATATTGTTGGTCGTAGAGCATATGAAGGGTTTTCAGCTCATCAAGTGGATATTAGAGAAGGAGGTTTTAAAACAGCTTTGGAGCCGATCATTGATGATGGAAGTAGTAATGCCTGGCTTTTTTCATTGAATATTGTTTCTGATATTCCGATCAAACTACCTATTCGAACACCGTATCTAAAAGTAAAGCCCTACTTAGATATCGGTTATTTTAAAAACACAGCGCCTTCTGTAACAGTATCTTCTATTGCAGATGAAATCATGGTCAACGCCGGGTTTAAGATCGAAGTATTCAAAGGACTATTAGCAATATATTTTCCATTATTGTCGGATGAAATGTTGGACAATAAGATCCGATCATTCAGTAAAAATGTATTTTTAAATCGGATTACATTCAGTGTAGATCTTGGTCAGATCAACAAGCAAAAAATAGTAGAACTACTCAATTTTTAACATGAAAAAAGGAAAAGAAAAACTCAAAAAAATAGGACGAATTGAACAGTGTCATCTCAACGATTTAGGGTTTAAGAATCTTCAAGCTAAAATAGATACGGGTGCTTACACCTCATCAATTCATTGTAAAAAGCTAAAAGTAAAGAACAAGAAATTATATTGTTTATTTAAAGGAAAAAAGAAAGCGAAGAACTACGTGGTTTTTGATTCGTATAGTTATCGAGCGGTACGATCATCAAATGGAATTTCTGAAATGAGATATTTTATAAAAACAAAGGTTAAGTTTGCGAATAAAACGTATCCGATTCAACTCTCATTGACCAACCGGAAACAGATGCGATATAAATTATTGATCGGGCGTAAATTTCTCGCCAAACGATTTATTGTAGACGTAAGTCAAAAGTTTATTATTACAACGGAATAGATATGAAAAAGCGTAACATAGGTATTCTATCTAGAAGTACAGCACTATACTCAACGCGACGAATCATTGAGGCTGGAAGAAAAAGAGGGCATAACATGGTCGTTTTAGACCATACTAAGTGCGATATAGTAATTGAAAAACAAAAACCACAGATTTTCTATAAAGGGATGTCGATCAATGATTTGGATGCGATCATACCTCGGATTGGTTCTTCGGTTACTTTTTATGGAGCAGCCGTCATCCGACAGTTTGAAACCATGGATGTGTTTTCAGCAATAGGATCTACAGCCTTAGTCCGTTCTAGGGATAAATTGCGGTCGCTACAAATTTTATCAAGGGCTGGAATTAGCATGCCTAAAACCGTTTTTACCAATTATTCAAAGGACATTCACAGTGTGATCGATAAAGTTGACGGAGCACCATGCGTTATGAAGCTACTAGAGGGGACACAAGGTATGGGTGTTGTCCTTGCCGAAACTAAATCAGCAGCGAAATCAGTATTAGAAGCATTTAATGGGTTACAGGCTCGCGTCATTGTTCAAAAATTTATCAAGGAATCCAAAGGAACGGATATACGCGCTTTTATAGTAGATGGTGTTGTAGTTGGTGCTATGAAAAGAGTCGGTCCAGAAGGGGAGTTTCGTTCAAACTTACACCAAGGAGGAAAAGCCTACCTCTATGCGTTAACGGAAGAAGAGGAGCAGACAGCTCTTTTAGCAACAGAGGCGTTGGGTTTGGGAATCGCAGGGGTCGATATGTTGCAATCTGATAGTGGACCGATGGTCATTGAAGTGAATTCGTCTCCAGGACTTGAAGGTATTGAAACAGCTACGAAGCAAGATATAGCAACGGATATTATTCGTTATGTTGAAAACAACATACATCGGTAATATGAAAATTTATAAATCAACCATAAAACCTGGTGAAACGAAAACCATATCACTGGATATTGCAAGATTACATACCCGCACATCTATCGAGATACCAGTTGTAGTTAGTCGAGCTAAAAAAGAAGGGCCGTGTTTACTTTTAATTGCAGGCATACACGGAGATGAGGTGAATGGTGTTGAGATCGTTCGACAAATCATTTCGAAGGGGTATCATAAACCGACTAGAGGAACAATCATTTGTATGCCGGTTGTCAATGTTTTCGGGTTTTTGAATCAAGAACGTGAATTTCCGGATGGGAGAGATCTCAATCGATCTTTTCCAG
>CAXQBA010000175.1:0-2107 GCA_964221885.1 Luminiphilus sp.
TTCTGATCAAAAATCAATTCTTTGAATTCACCCTCATCGAATGCTTTATAATTTTCAAAATAATCTTTTGACCGATTCAAAAACTCAACCCGATCAGACTTATCCTCCTCATGAAATCCTTTTCTGCTGAAGTCTTTGCAAAGATCCATGTAAGCTTGGGTTTGAAAACGATCATCAACGATCTGTGTAATGGTTAAGAAATCGTCCTTCCAGAATTTGGCATCAAAACTCTTTAGGTCAACCGTCAAAACACGATAACCGGTATCTTTATCCAAATTGAAAATCAAACAACCTTTATCCAATTTCCTGGCATTGGTTCCCGTATCATGATATAAGATCCATTCATCGTCCTCGTCCAACTTCAATTTAAGAAAAGTATCTTTATTCTCAGCTTTGAAAATACCGATTGCATCTACTAATTCATCATCCACTACACAATCTTTGAAGTAGGCTACGTAAAGCTCTCCACCTTTAATATTAGGGTGTGTTGACACCTCATAAAGATGATTTAAAATTTCAATAGATGTTTCATAAAATAATTCTGAGGGATCATTAAAAATCGAACTACAATGATTGTAGATCTCATTCATAGGTAGTACATGTTCGTGATTAAACTCGTAGATGGTCTCCTTTTTGAAACCACCCAGAAAATAATCCATCAATACTGTTTGCAATTCAGCATCAGGATTAAATAACTTTGATGCGACCCGAACCCCTTCATTTCGAAGTTTATTGCCTACTTTATGTAGTACCAACTGCGTTAATTTGATCTCGTCAAAATGTATGTTGTATTCCATATTATTCCTTTATTCGTATCACAATCTTACCAAACTGCTTTCCTTTGTTCATGAATTCGAAAGCTTTTACCCCTTCTTCCAAAGAAAAAACGTTACTTATGTGAGGTACCAGCTTAACACGTTCAACAAAGGATATCATTTCATCAAATTCCTCGTCTGATCCCATAGTAGAACCCATGATATCTAGCTGTTTCCAAAAAATCTTCTGAGGATTCAAGGTGAAATTACCCCTTGTGCCACCATAAAAAACAATACGTCCAGACATGTTTGCCAGATCTGTAAAACGTGTAAAACCCTCACCACCAGCACTATCAATGATCAGATCAAAACCTCCACCTACTTTATTCTTCAAAATCTTATGCCAATCATCTCGTTTGTAATTAACACCTCCTTGAGCACCTAAATGAATGGCTTTTTCAATCTTATCATCTGTACCAGATGTAACCCATACATCTGTCTCTGCTGCAACGGCTAGTTGACAAGCCATCAATGCAACGCCACCACCGACACCGGAAATCAATACACGATCTCCTTTACGTAATCGTCCACGTGTAAATAAGGATCGATACGCTGTCAGTCCTGCCAACGGTAATGCAGCTGCTTGCTCCCAATTAAGATATGCTGGTTTACGGATCACTTGTGACAAAGGAACACTTATATATTCTGCCAAACAGCCCGGATCTGGTAACCCTAATATCTTATAATCTCTTCCTTGAATCGCATTTTTTGATGACCAGCCACTTCCTGGACGAATAATTACCTCACGACCTATATGATCTCTAGATACATGTTGTCCTATATCGACAATTGTACCGGAACCATCAGACCCGAGTATCATAGGTACTTTTATACCCGGATAAAGACCTTGTGTTATATAAACATCTCGATGGTTAAGAGCTGCAGCCTTTAACTCAACAAGAACTTCATCTTTCTTAACGGTTGGTTTCTCAATATTTTGGTATGCAATAGGTGCTTCCTTTTGGTGTAAAACCAATGCTTTCATATCACGATATTTTGACCATGAAACTTACGAAAAAGTACCCGTTCTTTTGATCAAGATCGGGAATTCTTTATAAATACCGAATGGTTTTCCGTTTCGCAAGTGATTCTTTAATGGACGTAACAGATCGCGAATACGTTTTGATTTTATCCTTTTGTAAGATTTTTTAATCACTATGGCAAAATGGGGTTGCATTTCGATCTCCTCACCTTTTACCCAATAGATACCACGACGCATGTACATGATATACCCCAACTTGTATGGTTTTCCTTTGAATTCTTCAGTACCACGCCATTTAAGTAATTTACCG
>CAXQBA010000176.1:0-2466 GCA_964221885.1 Luminiphilus sp.
TGTGGTTGTTTTTTTTTATAAAGATGTATATCGGGTTGGTAGATTAGATCGGGACTCCGAGGGTTTATTAGTTTTGACCAACGATAAGCGACTCAATGCACTTTTATTACACCCAACAAATAAAAAATCAAAAACATATCTTGTACAAGTAGATGGGCAGATTGATCATGAGGCGATACAGAAATTACAACAAGGTGTACCTATCAAATTAAATAAGAAGATATATCATACGCTACCCTGTGATGTCAAATATTTAGATAAAGAACCTGAGCTACCTGATCGTTTTCCACCGGTTCGATATCGTAAGAATATTCCTACATCATGGATCGAGATCAAGTTGAACGAGGGGAAAAATCGTCAAGTCAGAAAAATGACAGCGGCTGTTGGCTTTCCTACATTGCGACTTGTCCGTAGTGAATTAGGTCCGCTTTCAATTCACGGTATGGCCTCTGCCGACATTCGAACATTGGATAAATCTGAGATCGATCTACTGTTCAAACTATAAAAAATCAGATAATTTACCAGATTGGGTAACTGTAAATCTACCTTTTTCATTCTTACCAATTGTACAAGCTTCAACTACTTTGGCGTGTTCAAAAAATAAAATGTAGTTCTCCTCCACCGCTTTATTCAGAAAAAATGCTTTCTCTTTCAGCGTTTGTAATGGACGTATATCATACCCCATAACGTAAGGCATACTAAGATGTGAAGGTGAAGGTAACAAGTCTGCACAATATACGATTGTTTTATCCTCGTATCTGATGTGAGGAATCATCATGGCTTCAGTATGTCCATAAGCATAGCCCATATCGATGTCATCTGAAAAAGATATGACCTGATCAAATGCTCCCTCTTCAAGAAATTTTAATACTCCGGCCTCTTTAAGAGGGACGAAATTCTCCTTCAAAAACGATGCCTTTTCTCGATCGTTAGGGTTCAGAGCCCACTCGTAATGTGCACGATTAGTCCAATATGTTGCATTTGTAAATAATGGCTTATGTACATTATTCTCGTCTCGAATGACGGCACCCCCAACATGATCGAAGTGAAGATGGGTTAAGATCACATCCGTAATATCTGACAATTGATATCCCTTCTGATGAATGGATTGAACGAGCGAATCATCCCCGTGTGGATGAAAATGAGAAAAGAACTTTTCCGATTGTTTATCTCCAATACCTGTGTCTATCAAAATCTTTTTGTCGCCTGTATCAATCAAAAGGCAACGCATAGCCCATGTGCACAAATTCTGATTATCAGGCTCTTCTAATCGTGACCATAACACCTTCGGTACAACACCAAACATGGCACCACCATCTAATTTAAAAAAACCGGTATCAATGACATGTAGTTCCATAAGATATTAATGACCAAAGCCAATAGATGGAGAAGGTTTAGAAAGTTCTTTCGCCATCTGAACCATCCGAAGAGCTGTAACTGCTGCTTCAACGCCCTTATTGCCATATTTACCGCCTGATCTGTCTTTGGCCTGCTGCATTGTGTTTGGTGTCAATACACCAAATATAAACGGCTTAGAGCTTAAGATAGACATTTGTTGAAGGGCTTGTGCAACCGACATATTGATGTACTCGTTGTGAGATGTTTCCCCTTTAATGACACATCCAATACAAACGGTCGCATCCAATGCAAACTTTTTATTGAGGATCTTAGCACCTTGTGGTAATTCAAATGTACCTGGAACTTGTATTACTTGTATATCATCCTCTTCAACACCATGCTGAAGAAGTGTATCAAGACAACCTTGATACAATGCATGTGTTATCTCATGATTCCACTCAGATACAACAATACCAACCTTAAATCCCTTAGCATCGATTATGCTAGACGGATCATAAACCGATAAGTTTTTATCCTTACTACTCATGGAGATTGATTAAAAAAGGCAAGACAAAATACCTTGCTTCCTATTATTTATTTAGACGGATAATGTCTTTATCGACACCTAATTGTTCGGCAATTTCACTATCCATAGAAATAATTTCATTGAATTTGTCTACGGCTTGTTCATGTTTACCTTGAAACTCCAACAACTTGGCAAGTTTGTAGTTGGCGAATAAAATAATCGATACGTTATCAGAGGCGCTTGCTGCATTTTTATAATTCGACTCAGCATTAGACATGTCGCCGATTTCAGAGTAAGCATCCCCTAATAAATTGTAGGCTTGAGCCTGTATTTCATCATCTCCGCTATAATTTTTAAGATATTCAACAGCAAGTTGGGGCTGATGAATACGTAACAAAGCGACACCAGCTTTGTAGTGAGCTAAGTTGGCTGCGCGCGTTCCTCTATAATTTTCAATTATTTTAATGTAGCCCATGAAATTTCCAGCTTGACCCATGATGTCTTTCCCATTCAAGGCTAAGTTGAACGAATCACGTTCCATCATCTGATCGGCTTTGTATAATTCATCATCAGCTTCCGCATTGTTATTAGCCATGATAACG
>CAXQBA010000177.1:0-2473 GCA_964221885.1 Luminiphilus sp.
ATCTGAGCATTAGAGATTGGTGACGCCGTATGTTTATCAAGGATGTGACCATGAAGGAAAGACTGCTGGCTGTATCCAAACTGAAATGAGAAAAAGCATATGGCAAAAAGTAAATACATGTTATTATATCATGTTTTGAACCAATAATTTACGAATTTAGTTAGTAATATACCAAGTGTTATTTGTCAGAAATTATGGAAAAGGAATTAGTTGCCTCATGGGAATCATTGATGAAAGATCTTAGAATCCCTTCGAATAGTAGCAGAATATTTTGGCTGCAGCTCAAAGAAAAGTACGGTGAAAAACATAGGTCATATCATAATTTGAATCATATTGATCATTTTCTTACTCATTATAATGATCATGTGAATAAAGTTGAGCAACCTGAACTTTTTCAGTTAGCTATTTGGTATCATGATAGTATTTATGATGTGGAATCACATGATAATGAGCATCAAAGTGCACTGTATTTTTCCCATTGTTTCGCACCCTATCTTTCAGAAAAAGATAAGGTACATATAGAGTCGATTATCCGAAGTACACACAAACATATTCCCAATTTAGATACTTTTGATAATGCTCTTTTTTTAGATTTAGACCTTTCTATCTTAGGCTCTGACAGAACAGATTATATACAATATATTAATCAAATAGAAAAGGAGTATACTACTGTTTATTCAATACCTGCGTATAAAACTGGTCGGTATATGACCATGGAAAAATTCTTGGTCAGGGAACGAATCTATTATACAGATTGTTTCTATGAGTGGGGTGAGAAAAAAGCTAGAGACAACATCAAGTTTGAATTAGAAAAATTGAAAAAAGAACGGTCGTCTAACTAGTATTTTTATTACTTGTTAAGGATGATTACCTAAATGCCAGATTATTGTTTTGTTGTTTGGCCCATATTTGAAAAAACATAATGATTTATGGTAATTATTGATTAATTTTAGGTCCTCAATAACGATACAATAAAGGAATCAATGAATCGACGAAAAATAGTTGCTGGAAATTGGAAGATGAATAAAGATCTTTTCGACGGGATGCGTCTTGCTAGCGAACTGATTTCAGATTCATCAAAATTGCCAAGCAAGTCTGTTGAGGTGATTATTTTTCCTCCTTTCCCCTTTCTACATACGTCCATCAGTATGGCCAAACGTGTTGAGCAAATAACCGTTGGCGCTCAGAATTGTCACCATGAGCGTTCCGGTGCATTCACGGGAGAAGTTTCCCCAAGCTTATTGAAGTCAATGGAGATTGATTATGTCATTATTGGTCATTCAGAACGAAGGACTCTTTTTAATGAGAGTGATTCCTTCTTGCTTAAAAAGTTGATTTCAGCTTTGAATTGTGGATTAAAGGTGATCTTTTGTATTGGTGAGTCTCTTGACATCAGAGAGAAGGGGCATCATTTGTCTCATATTAAGGATCAGCTAGAGAAAACCGTTTTCAAACTTGATCCTGAGGTATTACCCAATCTAGTTATTGCGTATGAACCAATCTGGGCCATAGGGACCGGTGTTAATGCTACGGCTGATCAAGCACAGGAAATGCATCATCACATACGACAACTACTCGTTGATCATTTTTCTGAAGGAATAGCCATTGAAATGCCCGTCTTATATGGTGGAAGTGTCAAGCCGGCTATTTCAAAAGAATTATTCTCACAACCCGATGTTGACGGTGCATTGGTAGGTGGGGCGTCACTTGATCGAGATAGTTTTATGGAGATTGTGGCTCACAGGATTAAAAATAATTAACATAATGTAGGTTATTTAACCTATGTGCATATACAATTAATAATTTGATACGTTTTAGTTAGGTCATTCATACAAAACCAGATTTGGTTTAATTTAACATATAATGAGAAATATACGATACGTCTTTTACTTACAATTATTTATTTTTTTTAGCCTCATTATCAACGCAGGAAATGTTTATGCGAGTCATAATGTTGGTGCAGATCTAACGTACAATTGCATCAATGCATCAACCAATACTTATGAGATCACCTTTGTTTTCTACAGAGATTGCAACGGTGTATCAGCACCAACAAGTATCTTACCAAATATCAGTAATACAGGTGGGTGTGCTAATCCTTCCGTAACACTTACGCTCTCTAATCCAGGCGGTACAGATGTGTCTCAGTTGTGCGATCAGAGTACTTCTTCGTGTGCTGGGGGATCAAATCAAGGAACTCAGCAGTTCATTTATACAGGTACAGTAGTTTTAAACCCTAATTGTGGAACATGGACGATCAGCTATGGAATATGCTGTCGATCAGCAGCTGTAACGAATTTATCATCTCCAAGTACACAAGGAACATACGTACAGACGACTATCAATACAAGTGCAGCTCCGTGTAATAGTTCTGTTCAATTCTCAAATTTACCCATCATTTATACATGTGATGGTCAGCAGACATTTTTTAATCATGGTGCTTTCGATCCCGATGGAGATCAACTCGTATTCA
>CAXQBA010000178.1:0-2364 GCA_964221885.1 Luminiphilus sp.
ATATTTTGAGGTGATGCCATATGAAGGTTCAAGTTCAAAATAACTCACTGAATGTGAGTTATCATAATAAAATTTATCAACTACATCCGGTTTGGCTTCGAGAACGATTACCAGGAGATGAATATTTTGATATTGATACGCACCAGCGATTATATGAGCCGTCATCGATTGACTTAAATCTTCAAATTTCTGCAGCAACATTGTCTAACCATTCACTCAACGTAGAATTTAATGATGGCGTCAAAGGTTCATACAATGTGAATGAAATACTTATGGAAATGGATGATGAACAAATTAAACGTGGTCCACTGCCAAAAAGAATCTTGTGGAATTCGTCTTTAAGTCAATTTCCAGAAGCTCAATTTGAAGAAGGAATGGCAGAAAAAAAATCAATGTATGAACTATTAATTGATTTTTATAAATATGGATTTGTGATTATTAAAAACGTACCAACAAAAGATAAATATCTTTTAAAATTTGTAAACTCGATCGGTCCTGTAAAAATTACAAACTTTGGTGAATATTTTGATGTTATGTCAAAGCCTAATCCTAATGATTTAGCTTATAAGCCAATTGCACTACCACCTCATACTGACAACCCTTACCGCAAACCCACGGCACCTGGTATTCAATTTTTGCACTGTTTGCAAAATGAGGTAACTGGGGGATTTTCAACATTAGTTGATGGTTTTGCTGTGGCTGATTATATTAAAGTGCATGACCCTGAGGCTTTTCATTCTCTTACAACAACAAAACTTCGTTTTCAATTTCAAGATAAAGAAATTGTCTTAGAAAACTGGGGAGAATTAATCGAATTGGATCATGATGGGGACTATAAGCAAGTTCGTTATAGTACCCGAGTAGATTATGTTCCTCCACTAAATGAAGAAAAGCTCATTAAGTATTATCGTGCAAGAAAGCTTTTAAGTGAGCTTTATTCCTCCTCTGATTTTGAATTAAAATTTAAATTACAACCTGGCGATATAATGATGTTTGATAACCATCGACTCTTACATGGCCGAACTGCTTATGATGCCAATGAGGGGATGCGTCACTTGCAAGGTTGTTATCTAGAATTTGATTCAACAGAAGGAAAACTTCGCCATTTAGCTCGAAAGTTTCAATAATTTTTCGATTGCCGAGCTAGATATAAACTCGGCTGAGGTATTTGCTTGTCTGTCAAATGCTCCTCAAATTATTTGGGCAAAAGATATGTCTCCAATGTTTGAGGCGAATATCATTGTAAAGCTTGTGACTAAATCAGGTATTGAATGCGTAGGTGGAGTGCTTATACCTACCGAACATCACTATGATCATTCTGTAGTTGAAGCTTGTCGAAATTTATTTCCTGAAATAATAGGAAAAAATTTAGAACAACGATCTGAGCTAACTCAATTTATGTTAACGCGCTGTGTTCCCTTAAATCCTCTTGCTGTTTCGTCTATTGATATTGCAATGTGGGATGGTTATGCGAAGTCTATCGAAAAACCTCTTTGTGATGTTCTGGGAAGAAAAAGAGATAGTATTGCCTCTTATGCCTCCACTCCACTTTTTCACAGCATTGAAGAGTATGTAGATTTTGTAAAAATTTTAGAAGCGCAACATTTCCAGACCGTCAAATTTCATACCTGGTGTGATATTGAATTTGATCTTAAAATGGTCTCTCAAGTCTGTCCTCAATTTCCTAATATGAAATTCATGATTGATTGCGAGCAACGTTATAGTCGTGAAGATGCACTTTTGTTAGGTAAAAAATTAGATGAATTAGATTTTATTTGGTTTGAAGCGCCTTTTAATGATTTTGATTGGGAGAGTTATCAATGGCTTCGACCACAGATCCACACACCTGTGATTGGCGCAGGAAACTCCATTCTCAATCCTTTTCAAATAGAGCAATCTCTTAAATTGGATGTTTTTCATCATGCTCGTGTTGATACTACCTATGTGGGAGGTATTACGAAAACCTTAGAAGTGATGAAAATAGCTAAGAATTGTAATAAAAATACCGAACTGCAGTCCTGGTCCTACCCCTTAGGTCAAGCGGCTAATCTGCATATCATGTTAAGCCATGATAATTGCGATTATTTTGAACAAGTCGTTCCCTTTGAAAATCATGAACATGGGGCCAAAACCTTTATTCGAACTAATCATAAGGGAGAAGTAACTGTTAACCCTGAACCTGGACTGGGCATAGAAATAGACTGGAATATTATTGATCGTGACTGGTATTCTTACCTAAAACTAGATCAAAATGGCTTAAAATCAGAGACCCGATCAATCTAGTTTCCTATCTTCAAGTATAATAAGTCATGAAGTGGCTTATTCAAATTATAAGTATCATCATAATTATGACAGGAACAAGTA
>CAXQBA010000179.1:0-2331 GCA_964221885.1 Luminiphilus sp.
CCAGGGTCTATTTGCACTACACGAATTGTTGCAGGAGTTGGTGTTCCTCAAATTACTGCTATTGAAGATTGTGCAGAAATTGCGGCGTCTTATGGCGTACCTGTAATTGCTGATGGTGGTATGAAATATAGTGGCGATCTTATCAAGGCATTAGCAACTGGTGCTCACACATGTATGATGGGATCCATGCTAGCAGGCTGTAAGGAATCACCAGGAGATATCGAATTATATCAAGGTCGTAAATTCAAGGTCTACAGAGGCATGGGCTCGATCGGTGCCATGCAAGAAGGAAGTAAAGATCGATATTTCCAAGAGGGAAAAAGTGAAAAGAAATTGGTTCCTGAAGGTGTTGAAGGACGTGTAGCATATAAAGGTGAAGTAGAAGATACGATCTATCAATTGGTTGGTGGTATTCAGCAAGGTATGGGATATTGTGGTGCTGAAACCATAAGCGCACTTCATCAAAAAGCTGAATTTGTTCGAATCACAGGTGCTGGATTAAAAGAAAGTCACCCCCATGATATCCATATAACTAAAGAAGCACCTAATTACAGCGTTAGCTAAGCAAATTTTATGAAAAATCACGAAACTATTCTTGTCATTGACTTTGGTGGTCAATATAATCAATTGATCGCTCGACGAGTCAGAGACCTTAGTGTATATTGTGAAGTTGTTCACAATGAAATTACTATTGAGGAAATTCTAGAGAAGCAACCAAAGGGAATCATTTTCACTGGCGGGCCAAGTGTTGTTTATGAAGAAGATGCTCCGAAAGTAGATCCAGGTATTTTCGATTTAGGTATTCCCATTCTTGGTATTTGCTATGGAGCTCAATTAACTGCCTATTCATTAGGTGGTAAGGTTGAGGCTTCTTTAAAACGCGAATATGGTAAAAAAGAGATCCAATTATCAGCTCAATCGACTATTTTCAAAGACTTAGATCCTAACACATCGTGTTGGATGAGTCACACCTATCATGTAACTCAGTTACCAGATGGTTTTCATCAGATCGCTAGTACAGACAGTTGTGCAAATGCGGCTTTTGCTGATGCATCAAAAAAAATCTACTGTTTTCAGTATCACCCAGAAGTAAATCATACTCCTCAAGGGAATGATATGATTCGTAATTTTTTATTCGCTATATGCGAATGCAAGGGTGATTGGATCATGAGTAATTTTATAAACCATACGATTGATCGTTTACGTAAAAAAATAGGTGATAAGAAAGTGTTGCTTGGACTTTCAGGTGGTGTTGACTCATCAGTAGCTGCTATGTTAATCCATAAAGCTATTGGACATCAATTAACCTGTATCTTTGTTGATAATGGTTTGTTGAGAAAAGATGAAGGCGATTCCGTTGAGAAAATATTCAGCCAGGACTTTGACCTCAATTTGATTCGAGTCAATGCTCAAAACCGCTTTCTCAATGATTTAAAAGGTGTAAAAGATCCTGAAAGAAAAAGAAAGATCATTGGAGAAACTTTTGTTCGAATCTTTGAAGAAGAGAGTGATAAATTAGATGGCTTGGATTTTTTAGCTCAGGGAACTATTTATCCTGATGTTGTTGAAAGTGGAGGAAAAAATGCTGCCGTCATTAAAAGTCATCACAACGTGGGTGGCCTACCTGAGGATATAAAGTTTATTGGTTTAGTTGAACCTCTTAGGGATCTTTTTAAAGATGAAGTTCGACGAGTTGGTCTTGAACTTGGTCTACCTGCTAATCTAGTACATCGACAGCCATTCCCTGGTCCAGGACTTGCGATTCGCGTAATTGGAGACATCACGGAGGACAAGCTTTCTATATTGCGTGAAGCTGATTTCATATATCGTGAAGAAATTGCTAAAGCTGGTCTTGATAAAGAAATATGGCAATATTTTGCTGTTTTAACGGGTATACGAACGGTTGGTGTTATGGGTGATGAACGAACATACAATTATACAATTGGACTAAGAGGTGTTACCAGTTTAGATGGTATGACCGCAGATTGGGCAAGAATACCACACGAAGTTCTGGCGGGAATATCTACAAGGATTGTTAATGAAGTACCCAATGTAAATCGGATCGTTTACGATATAACCTCCAAACCACCTTCTACGATTGAGTGGGAATAACCCATCTAACTTTTAGACTGATTTCCAATTCTTGGACTCCTTTTGAATGGGGTGCATGGTTCTTATAGTGACTATACAAGCTTAACTATTTGAATTTCAATAAGTTAAATACCATTCACATATATTTGAATAAATTGGCATCAAAATAGATTAATAATAAGCAGTTAACGCTTAGTTTTTAACCATAACCATAACCGATGAATAACGATTTGTTCTAAG
>CAXQBA010000180.1:0-7660 GCA_964221885.1 Luminiphilus sp.
CCGGAAGTAAAATTTTGCACAATTGCGTCGAAATCACACGAAGGTAGCTCAATTCACCTTAAATTAAATTTAGTTCCTACTCAAGGAAAACTGAAAATATTCGCTAATAACGCACTTACACTTTTCCAAGACTTCAAAATTGTTTTGCGAAGTCAATTTAAAGTTCTCCGCATTCATAACTTCCTGCACAAATAAGCCGAACAAGAAATCAAATGAACTCTTTTTCACAAACATTATCAAAGATATGAATAGATTTCAACTTACATCATCAAGCTTATATGTCAACGCCGGATGCTCTTTCCTTTCTAATAAATACTCAAAAGCAATGCTTTTCTTTTTGCTATTCATTATATCTGCATTGAATTCGTCCTCTGTAACATTTGCATTTTTTTCACTGTACCTACGATCAACTCTCACCATAGCCTTATCACGCATTGATCGATAAGTCTTGCACAGTTGATGATATTACTTCTATTGCATCGATTAATAAAAGTCTACAAATGCTCACGCGCTGGATATATAAATACAAATGCAAATTTTTTGAATAAAATTAAGCTTTTATTCGAAGCATTAAGACACACTTACATCACTAGCATTTACAGAAAATGCTCCCAAAACAGCCGCCAAACTACGATGAATGTGAAGAATAAAATCACTAACGTTTGCCGGATCTTCGTGAATATCTTCTGTCTTAGATTCAGAAGTCCTTTTTTGAGGATCGTTATAAATACATCGATTGTCCACGTTGCAATACCAACATTTAACAAAATCTCGAACAATTAAATCAGTCAATCTTCCCAAGGCTTGTGCAACATCTGGGCTCATAATATGTTCTGGAAGCAAAAAAGAAATTTCATCACAAGCTTTGCCAGTATATGCTTGACGGCGTAAAGTTGCCCCTCCTTTCTTTGAACGAACATCAATCTTGGTATAACGATTGTATAAGTTCTCCCTCGTGGGTTGTTTATTAGTAGAACTTTCCCCATTACGACGACTACCATTAACATTTGCTCCATTTTCCTGTGATCTAGAAACAGCTCCTACAGCAGAAAGAATACTATTATTATTACCAGGAATATAATCTTCATCACTAGACGATGAACCCAATCGCTGATTAATTTCCAGCGCTAGACCAAACGCAATACCCAGACTTAATGTTTGACAAATACATTTCATCAGAAATATCAAAATACTAAATGATAAATTAATGCGGGAAATCGATTCGATTTCACCTTTATTGTAGAATATTTGTGACTGATGGTATTACATGCCAATACCATTCATGCCGCCACCCATCTTTCCAAGTTCTTCAACCGTCATTTTTTCGTATCCCTCTGGTACGGTCAGATCGAATTCACTTTTGGCAGGTGCTTTTTTATCAACCTTGGTTGCGGTTATGGTCATCACCATACCCATTTGATTTACCTCATAACTTAAAGGAAACCCTTTGAGTCCAGGCAACTGTTTTTGGATCTGAGTTTTACCGCTGGGACTGATCTGTTCTGTAACATACAGGTTCATTGGGCCATCAGCTCCTTCAACAGTAGCCTCAACTTTGTAGCACTTATAACCACAGATTTTTTTGGTTTTATTCTTGAAATATTTAAAGGTCGGTGGAGTTCCTTCATTGGCTTGTTCCATATTAGCCATATCTTCCTCAGTCATTTCCACTGCGATGTTTTTTCCCATCATAGGCACTTCCATTAACATCAGACCGTCTTGTTTTTTGGTATCGAGGATGATCTTTGTTGTAGCCATTCCACCCATCATTTCTACGTCAGTACGAAACAAATGGTCTTTAAAAGATACGATCATATTCATTTCACCCATCATTGCTGCCATTGGATTATCACTATCCATTTCCATAGTGTAGTGAATGCTTCCATTGGTCATTGCTTTCTGAGCATTGATGTTTTGTGATAGCATCAACATGATGCATAAAGTTGTTGCGATTAATTTCATTGGTATGTATTTTTTTGTGAAGGTATTCCAAAATCTATGCCGAGACAATATACGAGTTTCTATTTACTTTTCTTTAACAAAATCATCAGGTAGATCGTTCCTTTTAATAGGTTGAATATTTTATTTGACACAAACATTTTAAAATAAAATTTTGCCCCTGTAGTATTTTTAGTTAATTTGTTTAAACTTTCATTAGCTGACACAATCGTCAACTACCAACTATGTCGCTTCTGAGAGGATTTTGTAATGATTATTGCCTTTGGCAAAGGCTGACTCGCCCCAAGAGTCAGCTTTTTTTATGCGTTTTATCATCAATACTGCGAACCATTTCAGCTTACTTTCGGTATTATATGTGAATTTTATAATTGACATACTATGATTCAAACAATTAAAAAGGCCATTATACAACGACAATTATCCAAACGTGAGATCACAAATTGGAGATTAGAGGAGGTTGAACAAAAACAATCACAACCCAATAAGCTACTTTTTAATGATTCTTCGTATTTCAATGGTATTGATACATCCGGATCGTTTTTTCTGTCTCGTATGAGCTTTCGTACCGATCGTACCAATGAGCATTGGCTTGAATTTTATCACCCGGAACTTGGTTTACTTCGCCGACTGTCCTCATTAGGAGAAGAAGGAGATGGCTTTAATCAAGGGGCTTTATCCTTTATATGTCTTTCACCAGCCAAACAATGGTCTATTCAGTTTGAGGGAACGATGCAGTCGGATGCTGGAACGCATCAAGTTGTTATTAATATGAAATTTGAGGCAAAAACCCCTTTAATCGATTTTCAACATGCAATGATTCCTGAAAATACAGCCGAACAGATCGCTAAAGAAAAATGGTCGCGCTCTTTTTTTCAAAAACTGAAGGAGATCAAAAAAATGCATTTTGAACAGGGTGGGGTTTTGAGTGGAACAATATCAGTGGATGGTAAGGAACAACATTACCAATTCAGATCAATGCGCGATCATAGTTGGGGGCTTCGCAAATGGTCGGAATGGGATCGACATATTTGGATCTGTGGTATGTTAGATAATGGGGATTGTATCAATATCAGTATGATCAAATACAATTATTTGGGTCAATTGGCTGCTGGTTTTTACATTAAAGATCAAAAAGTCAGCTATTTACGTGAATTTCCGCCATTCTCTGTTTTTCAGCCAAACCATTCGATTGTTAAAACAGCCCAGATCAATGTGGCTTTCGAGGATGGCCTACAAGCTATGGTTGAATGGGAATTGCAACATATGGTACCTTATGATATGGATCATGGTGAGTACACAATTTTTGAGGGGATTTCGAAGGGAACTGTGAATAGTATACCGATCCGTATGGTCACTGAATTCGGCTTTAATCCACTCGTCTATAAATTGGTATAATTCAATGGATCAGCCTAAAAATATTGGTGGAAAAGCTGCTGGGTTACTTACCCTGCGTTCATTAGGTTTTATAGTACCTGATTTTGTGGTTCTCCGACAACGAGATATTGAAGATGAACGCTGGAAACAACAAATAGCTTCATTGGGAGAGGGCCCTTTTGCTGTTCGATCCTCGGCTAGTATGGAGGATGGTGTTGATCACTCGTTTGCCGGACAGTATGAATCGTTTCTGAATGTTCGCATGGATTCACTGGAAAAAGCGATCCAAGATTGTTTTGCTTCGTATTCTTCGGCTCGGGTTGAATCTTATATCGATGATACGAATTTGTCAGCCTCCTCAAATGAAGAGCAAGTGGTAATCATACAATGTATGATTGAATCTGCTTTTGCAGGAGTGGCATTCACATCTAATCCGATCGATCACCGACGTGACGAGATGTTGATCCAGTATGTTCGAGGAGCTGGTCATCAATTAGTGGATGGGACGACATCAGCCCATAGCATTCATATCAATATACACGATAAACGTTTACCTGTAAATGTAGATTTACCTGAGGAAGCCTATCAATCATTGGTAGAAGGACTCACAAAATTGAAAAAAGATAGTGGAGAAATAGATGTGGAATGGGTAATTGACACCAAAAACACGCTTTATTGGCTTCAACATAGACCGATAACTACTTTATCTGAATTTCATCCGAATGAATTTGATTCATTGGTTAGTTTTGATGGGGAAGAGCTCACTCGTGCTAATGTTGGCGAAATGATGCCTGGTCACATGACACCATTGACCATATCTACGTTTGGTCGAGCAATTGAAGTAGGCATTCAGCATTTTTATAAGGAATGCGGCGTGATCGATCGGATGACCGAACGCTGGGACTTCATCAAGATCTTCTACAATCATGGATTTATCAGCATTGGGAATTTATATCGTATTGCTGATGCCTTATGGTTGCCAAAATATGAATTTGTGGAATTTAATCTGTTAGGTCGAACCTTGACACATCGAAATTATAAAGAAGTACATTTTTCATGGTGGAAAAAAATAGTGAACCAGATCAAACAGGTCCGATACCTATCAAAGGCCTTCAAACGGCTTCAATGGGTTGAAAACCAACGAGACGTGGCTCAAGTTCCTTTCTTCGATAAATTGGAGAATTATATTCCTTGGCTCAATGAAC
Organism: Luminiphilus sp.; assembly: GCA_964221885.1. GTDB lineage: Bacteria > Bacteroidota > Bacteroidia > Chitinophagales > Saprospiraceae > Aureispira. The sequence goes on from CAXQBA010000180.1 coordinate 4,539, forward strand.
ATCTTGATCTGTTAAACACTATGTATAGCTATCATTATTGTACATCTGCACGATCAGGTACGATGTACACAGCTGCTCTTGGTATTATTAGTGGATCACCTATACCGACCAAAGAAGCCCAAGCAGCAGCGACTCATTTTATGAAGCATATTGAAGGTATTGAAGGGCAGCTTGTCATAGAATCTTTGAGTGAAATTGCGTTACAATTGAGGGAGGAATGTGCTACATTGGATGAAATGGATGATACTGCTGTGTTGCATTGGTTACAGACCAGTCAAGGGAAGAGTGGTCAACAGTTCGCTACCTTTTTATCGACATATGGACATCATTGTGTTCGTGAGGCTGAATTATCAGAAAAGGATTGGTCGCAGGATCCGTTACAGATCATCCCGTCTTTGCGTGCATCAGGAGGTATAACACATCAAGATAAGTCTTATCAACCCTTTGACTTCAATGAAATTTATAAAGGCTTAGGTTTGGGCTTGAATCGAGTGGCTAAATACTTTTTAGCTCGATTCATACGACAATCTAGAGAGGCCGTTCAGATGCGTGAACGCAGTAAATCTGCTTGTATCAAGTTTCAACAGGTTATCAAACTAACGTATTTGACTATTGCCGAGCGATTGGCCAAGTTGGGACAAATAGAACAGGTCACCGATATTTTCTTCTTGACCCACAATGAAGTAGTCCAATTGATTCAAGGCAACATTCAGGTGTCGAATCGAATATCCCTTCGACGACAAGCAGATCAGTGGTATGCTACACTGACCTTTGATGAATTATATCGAGGACATCCATTTCCAAAGGCGAAAGGACCTAATGATATTGCCTCCAAGGGCGCTGTTGTTTCAAGTGGAAAGGTCAGGGGCCCAGTACGTTTAGTGCATTCATTATCAGAAGCAAAAAAATTGGTGGAAGGGGAGATCATGATCTGTCAGTATACCGATATCGGATGGACGCCATACTTTTCTATCATTGGTGGATTGATCACAGAAATAGGTTCAGCCCTAAGTCATGGTGCTGTCATTGCTCGGGAATATGGTTTACCGGCCATTGTAAACTACACAGATGCGCTGTCCTTATTTCAAGATGGTGAATGGATCGAGATTGATAGCACACAAATGGAACCGATCCGTCGGATCGACGCACTTCATGATTCCAAATAGAATCTATTTTATTCTGTATATTGATCATTGAATCTGATTAGCATGCACGTTGAATTATATCTTTTTGTGTACGGGGTTATACGTATACTATATGTTCCATGTAAAAACCTAGTAACGGCACTACTCATGTTTGGGGTAGTTTGTGTCGTTTTATCTTGTGGATCGGAGGCTGATCAGCGTAGATTTGTGATGCATCGGATGGATGAGATCGTTGAACAGATCAAAAGTAGGTCCTATGATCAGATGTTCAGAGAATTAGATTATGGTTTACGCATTCAATTTACAGATCGCCAATGGAAGGAAAACATGAAGCGATTGGATAAACGGTATGGTAGACTGGTACAAGCTGAAATATCGGATGTGGTATTTACCTACAAGGAGGCTACACCAAAGATCGAGGTGTTTTGGATTCAAGAACGCAAAAGAGCACGTACGTATATCTATTGTCAACTTGCGCAACGAGAGGGTCAATATAGGATCCAACTTTGGGATGAAGATAAAGATGGCGATTGGTTACGGGTGAAACGTAAAGCGATCGATGTGGCGACTGATTTTTATGATGGGCAGATCGGACACTATTTCGAACAACATATTGATCAATTGAGTGAAAATATCACTAAAAAGATTCGAGTCGAGGAGTATATTCAATTTCTACAGCGAAAAACCGAATTATATGGACCTTTGGTCAATGCAGTGTTGACGGATGTCGATATGGAGATTTTGACAGAGGGGTATCAGATATCTTGTCTTTTCACGGTAGACCACCAAGATGTACAACTCTATGAAACCTTGGAACTCATCTATGATTCAGATACTTTATGGATCGATAATTATCAATATTTTTCTGATCCTAGTCGATCTTTGATACTGGATATGAATGGTTTAGAAGCCCAGCAGATCAGTAATTATTTTTTTTCAGCCATAATAAGTCGTGATACCATGTCATTAGACCTTCTCTTAGATAGAGAAACTAATGCGCATGCAGAATTATGGTTTGAATTTCTGGATGCAAAAGAACAATTTACAGGGCAAGTGATCGAGCGAACATTGATCGATGCTCGAGAAAAAGATCTTTCTGAAGTACCTAAATTCATCTTGGATTACAAAGTTAATTGTGAGGATATAGAGATCTTCGAACGACTAACGCTGATTAGACGCGATGGTCACTTTCAGGTTTTTGATTATGTTTATGATACCCATCAGAAAGGTTTGGATGAATAGGGTGGTGTCATTTATGAACCAATTTTCATATAGGTACTTTTCGATCAATTTTTTCATTTTTGATTTGTAAATTCAAATAGGATTACTTACCTTTTATTAGCATTTTTTACGTTTGCGAACAATACAAATTTGGACGGACGTAGGAACTGCGCTATCCAAAAAAAATATTCACATACAGGAACTAGAATTTGAGAATATCGGTTAGTATACTGTATTTAATAACCATCAAAACGTATTTAAAAAAACCTGGCAGGACAAGATTTTGATTTCGATGCCTTCAGAGGCCAGAAATTTGCAGAGTACAAGAAAAAAGATATCAAACCAGCTATCGTCCGAAAGGCGAAGGGAGGTATTGTATTCACGGACTATAAATTAGCGGGAAAAAAGATACCTTGTGTTTTTATTCCGATGAAAAAAGTACCTGAGGCACTTAATTTATTCAAGCAGATAAAAGCGAGTAAGGAACATATCTTGAAAAAGACGGCTTTGGTTGCCGTAACGGTAGGCAAAGCCGATGATGGATCCGAAAAGATCACCTTGGAGATTAAGAAAGGTGGCTTATCTCGTGATTTTATTATCGCCAAAGGAACCGATCTGTTTGAGACGACCATCAAAATGAAGCTGGACGTGATGGGTGGTGCTGATGCACCAGCTGAAGAAGCTGCTCAAGAGGAAGGTCAAGAAGAGGATGGTGCAACAGCAGCACCTGTTGATGAGGCAAAAAAGGCGAAAGCG
>CAXQBA010000181.1:0-3785 GCA_964221885.1 Luminiphilus sp.
AAATTGACCAGAAATTGAAAAAATGTAGGTTTGATAAAAGATATTTATTTAAAAAAAAAGATATTTTTTGCCGTCGCACTTAAACGATTAACCATTAAACGATCATCTTTCTCACAATAAAATCCAACTAAAATTACTGCGTTATCAAAGCTGATCTGATTTGTATCTTTGATAATGGAATGATGAATCATTTGTCCTATTTTTTTAGGATTATTACTGATCCACTCAAATGGGATATCATTTTTATGTAATAGATGAGCTATTCGTTTCCCTTTTTTTCCAGCTCCCCACAGAATTAACGGATGATCTACTTCATAATCGATTTGTAGAAAAAAATGCACTTTGAGCTCTAAAAATGAATTATCGGCATAACGAGGGTCATTTCTGGATGTACGATCTGAATGATCTCTCCATTTATGAATTGTTTTTGAAAGATGAACAACCTTGAACGTATTTTTGTAAAATTGAAAACATAAATGGTAATCCTCTGGATAGATATCTGACTCAAATGAACCACATTGGATGAGATCGTCGCGATGAATAAGCCAACAACTCGATGGTATGACACATTCTTTATAGATCTCTGAGAAGCGATCGTTACCTAACTGATTTAACCAATCAGCATAGGACTGATAGCCGTTGCCAAGATTTGTCATTGAGAAATAGGATACATTTCCTGTTACGATCGATCCTTTACCTGCCTTTTTCCAAGCATCAATCATCCATAATAGTTTGTTAGGAGTCATCAGGTCATCTGAATCCATCCGTGTAATTAAGTGTCCCGATGTGTGTTTAAATGCAAGACGTAATGCTGGTTGAATGCCCTTTTCATTGTTTTTTAATAAAATGATTCTTTTATCTTTTGATTGATAGGACAATACAATATTTCTGGAAGAATCTATTGAGAAGTCATCAACTATGATCAGTTCCCAATTTTTATAGGATTGAGCAATGATCGAATCCAAGCATTCTGCAAGAAATGGAGCTGCATTGTACATGGGCATCAAAATGGATATCATAGATCATTTGTTTACTCTTGCTGCATTTCTTTTAGTAACAGATAACGTCGACGAACACCCCAAGCCATTATTTTACTGATTTTGAACCCGATAGTACCGTCAAAGATGCCTCCCTTTAAAATAAAGTGCTTTAAAAAACGAGCTATTGGTTTAATAGAGAGGTGGTAGACTGTTACCTTTTTAGTTTTAGAAGCGTGATCTACTGCTGACCATGCAGCATATCGTTCCATTTTTTCCATGAAATGATCCATATCACGGTAGGTGTAATGTTTAAAAACAGCTTTAAGTCTTGAAGTAGAGCCATTACATTGAATTTCAGCATGTACTTTTTTGTCCTCATACTGACATGAACTACGATTGAAAAATCGAATAACTGCATCATTCTGCCATCCACTGAATCGAATTTTTTGACCCATGAAATAGTTTTGACGACGAATCCAATAAGCCTGATGAGGTATCGAAGGATTATAAAGCATTGTCTGAATCTCAAGAATCAGATCTTTGGTAGGGCGCTCGTCTGCATCAATCAGTAAGATCCAATCATTTTTCACCCACTGTATAGCTCTATTTTTTTGAGCAGCAGAATATTCATATTCATGTTGTCGAAGTGTTGCGCCCAAAGATTCAGCAACTTGACATGTACCATCTGTACTGAATGAATCGATCACCAAAACTTCATCAGCCCATTGTACCAGTGGGAGTAATTCTCGAAGATTTTCTTCTTCGTTATAGGTTGGTATGATGACACTGACAGGGATCATATTATGGTTTTAAAATATAGTTTTTATATTCTCCAATTCGATATCCTGTCCACTGTTCAATCCAATTGGAAATTTTATTTTTCAAACTTAATTTGGTTCTTCTGGGTGTAAATGACCAATGAATTCGATCAATTCTTTCACGCATTAGTGTGGGATGAGTTCCTTTGAATGTATCAATTTGATCGATGTCAGAATAATCATATTCTCCATCGGATGCAATGTTTTTCTCAATCCATTCATCATTATGCCAATATCGATTTGAGTTTTTTCTTTTTTGAATCTGAGTTTTTGGAGGACGGACCCATCCATAATGATAGATATAAGCATCGATCAGTTTGACCTTCAATTTCTTTCCTGATTTACGAAATCCTTGTGCATCCTGGTAGGATCGTATGTTTTTATCATGACGAATGATACGAATCTCTCGCCGATACCATTTACGTGATGTGGCTACAAATTGATAATTACCCCAGAAATGAAAATAGTTGAATAGTAGGCCCTCAATGTCTGAATGATCTTTGTATTGGATCATTGCATCACGTATCTTAGAATGATCGTTTTCGTGTATCAATTCATCGCCTTGCAAATAGATGCACCAATCATAAGTATCCGAAAGATGACCATAGGCTTTGTTTGTTTCAGCAGCCAAAACTTTACCACCCTCTCTTAGTTCGTCATCCCATACACTGTTAATAATTGTAATTTTAGGACTATTTATGGAACGGATCAATTCTTCAGTTTGATCCTCTGATTTTCCGATAGCAACAACAACGAGATCACATAATGGTAGAAGTGATTGAATCGACTCCTTGATCGGATAATCATATTTGACAGCATTTCGGATAAATGTAAATCCAGCTACTTTCATATTAGTTATATCAATGACAGGTTAGATCTTGGTTTAATGTACTCTTTTTTTTCAAAAAATTCTCACAGATCATACATCTCAATGATCCGCCACCAACTGATTCAATAGTTGGAATATCTATAGGATGAATAGGTACATGTTGTTCAATTTGACGTAATTGATTTGAACTAAGTGCACGAAAGCCACTCAAGGACATGAATAAGACAGGCCCTTTGTTAGTACTCAATACAATACAATTAGCAGCGAATTGACTCATTTGAGTATAGGATATAATGATAGGTTCTTTATGATTTTTTTTGAGCTGGACTAAGATCTTGTTTTGATCCTTTTCATCAGGAATTACATCAAGGCATAAAATAGCATAGCTATGACCTACAGACATCATTACATTGGTATGATAAATAGTAGTTCCTCGGTCATCAGTTGTATGAAATGGTACTAATTTATATCCCATTTCTTCACTATATCTTTTTGCTAATTCAAGGTTTGTTCGAGGAGAGATACAAGAATATACCGAATTACAGGAATGATCAAAAACAAGCGACCCAGTACCTTCCAAGAAAATACCTTTTTGGCTGTAATGTCGAAGATCCTGTATTATAGAAACCTTATAATGTGTCGTTAAATATTCAATGATCGATGGCTGATATTCTTCCTGCCTATTCATACTCATCATTGGAAATAACGTCAATCTTCCTTGAGTATCAAGGCTTAACCAATTGTTAGGAAAAACGGCATCTGGTGTATTTGGTTTTGAAGGAAAGCGATCAACTAAGATTCCATACTTTTGCAAGGTATCAACAACTTCTTCGAATTCATTTGAAGCAGCAACTTGCAATTCAGTTACAGAACGATTTGTTACTTTTTGAAAAGGATTGCTTTTGAATGTAGATTCGTTGAATTCAAAAGCGTCCGGTTGGATCATTATGACTTGACTGGCTGGATAAAAAGAACTCATGATTAAAAGATAAAAAAAGCGCTAGTCAAACTAGCGCTTTTAATTATAATTTACCGTCTGGTTCATCTTCAGGCACATCAATAGGTGCAAAAAGGTCAGAGGTTGTTGGAAAGTCGTAACCGATCATTAATTCGGTCGATCCTACACTATACTGTTGAAATGCATTCAAGGCGATATCA
>CAXQBA010000182.1:0-3894 GCA_964221885.1 Luminiphilus sp.
GACTATTTCAATATTCGGATAGCTTTGATTAAAAATACTGTCCAACGTTTTCTGAATCGTCTTTTCAACATTATAACAGACAGTTATGATGGATATTTTTGGCTTTTTCACATGTGAATTTTTTCAAAGATATATAATCCATATCATTTATGGTTTTGTATAAGCTTGTTTAAGCTGATTTAATATAGTATTTTTGACCTATAATCATTGTAAATGGGGAATACAGATAGAGTAGATAAGGACATGTTCGTTGATGAACATTACTTAGGTAAACCAGCTGACATGACCGATCGACTGACATCGAGACGTATTCGATTAGTTGAGTCGATTGAAGGTTTCATAGGAACTGACTTAACACTGGTCGAAGTGGGATGTGGTAATGGAGCTACTTCTTTGCTTTTAGCTGATCGTTTCAAATCATGTTCCTCTATCGATATCAATGATGATCATGTTGAAGAGTTTAATTCGATGAAACAGCAATTAGCTATTGATAATTGCTCGTTCTCTGTATTAGATGTTGAACAGGATCCACTGCCAGATTCCTTTGATCGTTTGATCAGTTTTGAAGTGATTGAACACTTACGCGATGATACAAATGTATCAGCATATTTCGATCTGTTGAAACCTGGTGGTATGGCGGTTATCTCCGTTCCAAATAAATGGTGGATATTTGAGACGCATGGTGCTAGTCTTCCATTACTTCCATGGAATCGAGTTCCATTCTTTTCTTGGTTGCCGAGACCTATTCATGAAAAATATGCCCATGCACGGATCTATACACGACCAAGAATACGTAAATTGATGGAGGATGCTGGTTTTGATATTTTGGATGTGCAACTGATAACTGCACCGCTTGATGTTTTAAGTGACGGGGTGATAAAGCGAATTTTCACGAGTACCATTTTCAGAAATGATACAACCCGAGTTCCTTTTTTATCAACATCCATCTTTATGGTGCTTCGAAAACCACAAGAATAAATCATGGCTTGGATTGATCAACTAACCGCTGGTGGTGTTTTCCCAGAACCGTTTGACAGCTTTGAAGAAGGAATTGAAAAGGTACTTCCTTATATCCAAAGTGTTAGTGATGAATTATCTGACACTGAAGTGTATACTGAGCAAAGATGGGTTGAAGTACGTGATGACATCGACTTTCATGAATCTGTTTTGCATGTATTCAAGTCAGATGGTTCGTATATGCGCATTGTTGAAGGAAACATTGAATTAGGGAGTTGGTCTTATGATGTAAATGGATTTATTTTAAAATATCAATCGATCCATGAATTTTACGAACCTGCCTTCATAGATGATCATTTCTTTATTTTGAAAAAGCATGGTGCGAATACGGTCAATAAGAAGCGTTATATGTTTTTTACAACAGAGTCTAACAAAGAGAAGTATACGTGGGCAGAATTGATCACTGTATTATATCGCGATTTTTACAGACAGAATCACCACATTATGATTATTGTGATGGTTCTGTTGGTGATCGTTGGAACGATCCTATTTTTCTCTATGTGATCAGAGTCCTAGCTTTCGTTTGATTTTTTTGGGTATAGCATCTTTATGCACCATGATATTGATCGTTTTATAACGGAAGTAAGCTTCAGATGCATAGAAATAGCCATCGCATTCATTGTATGTAACTCCCCATGAGTTTTTAACGATAAAATAATCTGTATTATTTTGATCCTTTACCATACCTGTAATATGCATTCCATGGTCGTCTGTTGTTTGATAATTGTCATAGGCTATCTGACGCATATCCTGACTAATTTTCTTCTCAGTAACTGGTTGCATGAATGCATTGCTGATTTTTTCAGCACCGGCATCACTGAAATGTTGGTTGTCGGATCCTTTTTTCTTGATGGTTGACTCATCCTCAGGAACAATAGCAAGGGCATCACGAAATGAAAATCCTTTTTCTGATACATCGGCTGCCCAAGCTAACGAATTCCCTGACTGAAGCGCATATTTTGCTGTCTCTACCAATTCATCTATAGGAAGATTATACACACGTCCAAAAGCCCAATTATCGGGAACTGCAAGCGTAAATTCTTCGTAGAATGGGTGATGTGTAAATGAACCAAGAATTACATACTGGTCCATATCAAGCCCTACCTCTTTTGCGTAGGACTTTGGTGTGTATTCTTTACCGTCCACTTCAAAAGTTGTTGGAACTTCACCAAGGTAAGCATCTAAAATACCATCAATGGCTTTGATCCATGAAGGCGTTAATGTCTTTTGTGGGTTTTTGATGATTGCATCGACAGCTGCTTTTAAAATCGCATCCATTTCTGCGTGGTTGTGCGCTGTTTTACTTCCATACGATAGCCCATCGTAGTATTTTTCAGGCACCATCCCATATCGTTTTATAATGTATGGTATATCATGAAAAGCACCGCCAGCAGAAAAATTGAAATGACCATGCATGCGAACATAATTGATGGCTTTTTCACGATACGCATTTCGAACAATAAACATTTCAGAGAGGTCTTCTAGAGCTTTATTGTTTCTCATAAGTTCCGACTCAAAAAATGATAGTGCTGAGAAACTCCAACAGGTTCCTGTTCTACCTTGAGATTTAACGGAGCTCGCTTCAAGATCAACTAAAGTGGTGAACTCATACAACGAACCAGTTTTATTGCTCGTTTTTTCTGTTTCCTGAGCATGTAATTGTACGACCAACGCAATGCACAATAGTAGTTTTATCAATTTCATAGTATCTTTTTTGTAAAGCTAATAAAAAAAGGGAAAGGGAATAATTGTATTAAAAGTTGTAGAGGTTATAGGTACACGTATCTAGAAGCGCCACAAGGGAAGGTATTTTATAAAGATCTTTGCCAGGTTTTCGGCATCTGAAATAGCTCTATGGTGCATGCCATCAAAATCAAACCCTTCATTGACGACAGCTCTTTTTAAGCCAACTTCTCGCCCTGTTCCAATAATTCGTGGATATTGATGTTTCAAACTGATGTGTTGCTTGGCCCATTCACTTTCAAGATCGTACATCAGACAGTTTTTAATAAAAATTGATCGATCAAAAAATCCCCAGGAACATAAAAGGTAATCTTCATCGTACATGCCAGTCCACTCTTTAAAGTTTTCTATGATTTGATCAAATGGTTCAGCTTTATTGACGTCCACTTGATGTATGGATGTTAATTGTTGACAAAAATCACTGAGCGTGGGATGAAATACAGGCCTTACAAACGTACTGTAGGTAGACAGTATCTGTCCATCATCATCAATTTTCAAAGCACCGATCTCAATGATCTCTTGCCTTTTTTGATAGGCTTCTCCTTTTGTTTTCCAACAAGTTGCTTCTATATCGTAGATGATAAAATTCATGGGATTACATATGATAACGAGATAAGGGTGCGATCGATTGATCTACAAATTCGCCATTTAGAAATTTGATATGAGCGGTCATTGCAATCATTGCAGCATTATCCGTGCAATATTCAAATTTAGGGATGTAGGTTTGCCATCCGTTTTTCTTTCCGGCTTCTAAAAGTGAATTGCGAAGACCACTATTAGCAGAAACGCCACCTGCGATAGCGATTTGGTTGCATTTATACTTATTAGCAGCATCTGTTAATTTATTCATTAATATTGATACGATGCGGTCCTGTACAGAGGCGCAAATATCAAATACATTCTTTGATATAAAATCAGGATCATCCTTTAAACCCTTTTGAAGGAAGCGAAGAATATTGGTTTTTAGACCACTGAAACTAAAATCAAGACCTGGAATATTAGGTTCTGTAAAATTAAATCGCGGCATTCCTTTGTGGGCGTTGGCATCGATTACTGGTCCAGCAGGATAGGGGAGTCCTAACATTTTACCACTTTTATCAAAGGCTTCTCAGATCGGAAGAGCGTCGTGTAGGG
>CAXQBA010000183.1:0-5137 GCA_964221885.1 Luminiphilus sp.
TGCAGGTGTTTATGAAGATGGGAATGCCCAACAGTATATCACCGATCAAGGTATTGAATTGAATCAAGCTCGTATAGGGTCCTTGAAGACGATGTATGTGGCTAAGAACCCTAAGATCGGAATTGGATCTTCTTATAAAGTGATCACGAATGTATATGTAGCCGATACGGCTAATTCGATCGATGGGAATGGTGGTGAATTTATAAATAATGAAGAGAACTGGCCGATATTTGGTCATGATATTTTAGAGCGTCCTGAGGGAGAACAGCAAATGCGGTTTGCAGATTTGGGTTGGGCGATATCATCACCGATTCTTGAATTGGAAGAGGGTCATAGAGTGGTACAGTTTAATTTCCGTTTCGATCCGGCGAGTATGTATACCCTGAATCTTTTGATCAAAGATATCAGTAAGAATCAAGAGATATCAAGAGAGGATGCTTTTGCAAGGATCTTTAAAAATAGCTTGGTCGTACAATTTACAACAGACTCTGGTTGGGTAGAGGCTTATTCAACTGAGGTATTACCACCAGATGAATGGGGAGCTCCTGAGATCAATATCATCGCAACCATACCTACAGCAGCAGAGTCCATTCGATCGTATCACGAGACTTTACACGGACAAGGGTATAGTACGAACTATCCCATCGCTCGTATCATGCACCGCAATGAAGGTTCTTTCTTTACCTACTCTTTTCTGAAAGAGTTGCGGATGAAAACCGTGAACATCAATGTAGATGTTACAGGAATGAAAAGGTTACAGGTATCTACCGATCTTGGAACTGTAGATGCATCTGTACCCTTTTATCCATTTGGTCCAGTACCATCTGTTGGTTCCTACATGATGGTGGGTAAGCAGGAGATATTCCGTAAAGAATTGACAGACCTACAAGTTCATATCGAATGGCATAATTTGCCGGACAACGCAAAGGGTTTGCGCGGGTACTATAAGGAATATGGTTTAGGTGTGAAAAACGATCAGTATACGATGAAGATGACCGCTTTATCTGAAGGCCATTTCCATCCAGCTGAGGACGGTTCACCGCTCTCATTCAAAATGTTTGAGAATGCAGAACATAGCCCAATGTCACTGAGTAATAAAAAAGTGATCAGTGGCTTTGATCTGAATGCGTTGAACATCACTCCGGATACTTCGTTCACTATGCCAGCTGTTTACAACAATGAAACACAGGCTGGATTTTTGAAGTTTGAATTGACTGGTCCTAAAGCAGCTTTTGGTCATAGTGCTTATACATCAGTATTTGCAAAAGTAATGGCACATAATACTGATCCGAAAAGGAAAGGAGCTGAAAAGCCACTACCTAATCAACCATTCACGCCGATGATTCGTACGATCACTATGGATTATTCAGCATCGACTGAATTAAGTGTTTTGTCGGTTGGTAAGATGACTGCTGGTAAAGATGCAAGGGAACAGATCTATCATATTCATCCGTTTGGCATTGAACGTACGTTCTTCGAAGGTAAAACAACATCGTTGAACCTTTTGCCAAACTATGACGATGATGCCTATTTATTTATTGGTCTAGAAGGGTTTAAACCTCCAGGGAATGTCTCATTCTTATTTGAATTAAAGGAAAATCTGAATCTGTTTTCGGAATTAGCGGCTAAAAAAGCGAAACCAGAGATATTCTGGTCGTATCTCGTCGATAATCAATGGCGTGATTTTTCACAAAATCAGCTCTTATCTGATGGTACAAATGGGTTTAATAATTCAGGTATTATTTGTTTGGAGTTACCCAAAGATATGAATCAAAATAGTGATATCATTACTTCAGGAATGCACTGGATCCGTGTTACACTACGAGGTGATGCGTCGTTAATGCCGAAATGCCGAAAAGTCGCCACGCAGGCTGTCAGTTGTACATGGGTTGATAATGGAACGGGTGCAAGTCATCTATTGAAACCACTTCCTGCTGATTCCATTCGGAAATTACAGTCATCTATTAACCAAATTCGTCGGGTTTATCAACCATTCCCATCATTTGGAGGTCGTGTAGGTGAAGATAAAACACAATTCTACACTCGTACATCAGAGCGGTTACGTCATAAGAACAGAGCCGTGTCGGCTTGGGATTATGAACGTTTAGTTCTGGACAAATTTCCGAATATTCATCAAGTTAAATGTGTAACTCATGTGGGTAATGAATCCTACGTAGAGGCGGGATCTGTATCAATTGTTGTCGTTCCAAAGATCGATAAGTCGTCGACAGCGTATCACTTACCGATGGTCAACCAGACTATTTTGGATGATGTAAAAGAATACCTTAAAAGTTTATCGTCGCCATTTGTGAATATACAGGTTCGTAACCCGATCTATGAACGTGTTAAGATCTCAGCGGGTATACGTTTTTCTAAAGGCATGAATAATGGTACTTACCTCAAGAAATTGAACCAAGATATCATCGAATACATGGCACCTTGGATGATGGGATCAGAACAGGAACTACAACTAGGTGGTTCTTTGATCAAAGATGCTATTTTGAGTTTCATTGAGAAGTTGGATTACGTTGAATTTGTGACCAAATTCTCTATTGTTCAAGTTTTCCAAGATGATGAAACAGGTTTTGATGTTGATGACACCGCAATTCATACTACGAATTCGCCTTTGATCACAGCTACTAAACCTTGGTCAATATTGATTCCATTTGAGTTCAACCAGCTTTATCTATTGGATGATGATACCTTCCAAGTTCCAGAAAAAGCAGCCGTGAGTTCGATGATCATTGATGGTGACTTCGTTATGACGGATGAAAAAGAACGTGATTTTGATGATTTTGTTTCCGATAAACGACGTAAGAAACTTGATGAAGAAGAGGATGATGTGGAGTAAACATCAGATAATTCATGGTAGCTAAATTGGGTTTTCGATCAAATATGGATATATTACATATACGATACTTTCTTTCTAATTGAAATGATATTATGACATTACTAACCAGAAGCACACTCAAAAATTTATTCAAACGGGGCTCTGTCCCATCTGAAGTCAATTTCAGTGACTTGATTGATTCAACCATCAATAAAGTTGATGATGGTTTTGCTCAAAGTCAAGATCATGGTTTTATGCTTGCACCTCAAGGAAAGAACAAAAAAATGTTGAGTTTCTTTGAGAGTATTCGCGATTCAGATTCAAGCTTCAGTTTGTCTTTGAATCCAGATCGACACTCTAGTGGCTTGAGTATTGATGATAAAGAACATAATTCCATTCTTTTCTTGAAAGATAATGGTCATATAGGTATTGGAACCACCTCACCTCAATTTAAGTTAGAGGTAGCAGGCATGGCTGGTATGAATGGTCGTGTGGGAACATTTGCCACAGGCGAAGTAAAAGCGGATGGCGAGTGGCAAACTATTATCAGTGGATTAGAGGGCGTTAATGCTTTCGAGATGATCGCACAAGCTTCAGGTCCTCAAGGACGTGGAAAATACGCTTTGACTTATGCGGTTGGGCTGTGCAACTTTGGCTCTGGTACAATCCGTCATCTTAAATCCAGTTACTCCAAAACACTTGGGTTTTTATTCCATCGCATTTCATTCCGTTGGGTTATGGATGGAAATGAGTACAAGCTTCAAGTTCGAACATTTAATAATTACGGTGATGACAATGGCAAACATTGTACGATCCGATATTATATTTCAAAATTGTGGGATAACAGTATGTTTCCTGAAAGCAATAGTACAAGAGATTAGCCATCTCTACTCAAGACAATGTTAGCTAAGGCATAGGTTTCTATGCCTTTTTTCATGCTGATTTATAAACGGTATGAAAAAAAGATGAATGAACCATTTAATTGTGTGAACTGTTGAAAGCTAAATATTGATATTCATGTTCTCTCTATTATTCCTATTCGTCCAATTATTCGTGAGTCCTCAAGCTCAATTTTATGATGCATTTGGATCAGATGAATTATCTAAGATCGATGCAACACTTCTGATGCTTGAGACCCAGGATCAGTCTGCGCATATACAAGCTTATCGAGCCGGTCTTTTGATGAAAAAAGCGAGTTTCATGAAAACCCCATTTCAGAAATTAAGTTTGTTTAGAGAGGGGAGGAAACTGCTGGAGAGTACGATTGAAAAGAATCCCAAAGTGGTTGAATATCGAATTATTCGCCTTGTATTGCAAGAGAATGCTCCTGAGATCTTAAAGTATAATACACACATCGAAGAGGACTTGACTATCATAAAGTCGTCATATGCTGATCAATCGGATGTAGTTCGAAACTTCTTATCTGATTATCAGAAGGAATCCAAGGTTTTACATTCTTTAAAACTTGATTAAGGCTTTGAAATAAGAGTCCATCATGAATTGTGGATAATTTATCGTATTTTTGCCTTTGAAAATGGTGTCAACGAAAAAAAATATAGACATTTCATCTCAATACTGCATAGAGATCAAGTCCCTTCATAAGCGTTATATGGGAGCCGATAAGGACAGTTTATGTGGTGTAAACCTTCGTATTGCTAGAGGTGATAAGTATGGCATTCTAGGTCCTAATGGAGCAGGTAAAACGACTCTTATATCCATATTGTGTGGTATTTTTGATCAATCTGCCGGTCAGGTAACCTATAAGATGTCGGGTGAGCCTGTAGATTTTCAAATGATGCGAAAAACCATTGGGTTTGTTCCTCAAGAATATTCTTTCTACCCGGAGTTGTCACCCTATCAGAATCTCGAGTATTTTGGTGCTATGTATAAATTATCTCCTCGTGTGATCAAGGAGCGAGCTAATCAAATCTTAGATGTACTAGGGCTTTATGATGCAAAGAAACGACGCGTTGAAAGTTTCTCAGGTGGTATGAAACGAAGAGTGAATCTAGCGATCGGTATCATACATAGTCCTGCTATCCTTTTTTTAGATGAGCCAACAGTAGGTGTTGATGTACAAAGTAAGATGGCTATCATGCGTTTCCTCAACGAGTTGAACCGTAAAGGAACAACTATAATTTATACCTCTCATCATCTCGATGAAGCACAAGAGTTCTGTAATACGATTGCATTGATCGATAGAGGTCAGATTATTCTAAAAGGGCCTACTCAAAAATTATTATATGAAAACGAGACGAATGATCTAAAAGATCTTTTCATTCGTTATACGGGGGAGGCGTACAGGGA
>CAXQBA010000184.1:0-3591 GCA_964221885.1 Luminiphilus sp.
AACTCTATAAAACAATATTTTGAAAAAATAAAAAAGACGCTATTTTTTAATGATCCAACTAGTTTTATTACCTGAATGAAAAATTAATAATCCCGTTGGAAAATCTGAAAGATCGATTGGTTGACCATCACGAATCAATTGGCCACGTTTTAATTCTCTACCATAAACATCACAAATACTAAAATTTGATGAACTGTGGTGATCTGGTAATTCAATATAAATAAATTGTTCTGCTGGATTTGGATAAATCAATAATTCTGCCTCATCTTTTTTTTGATCTAATGTAGTTGGTAGATCACAATCTCCTAAAAAATCGACCATATAATTGATCTGATTTGAGTCAAGACCATGAAAGGCCTCCCCTTTCAATAAAACAACCTGATCATTTAGATACGAATATTCATAGACTGTGCTGCTTCCTATTTGTGTACCAGTGCCTG
This sequence comes from Luminiphilus sp., assembly GCA_964221885.1. Classification (GTDB taxonomy): domain Bacteria; phylum Bacteroidota; class Bacteroidia; order Chitinophagales; family Saprospiraceae; genus Aureispira. The sequence goes on from CAXQBA010000184.1 coordinate 441, forward strand.
TAATAACCGATCCAGTGTAACCTTGAGATTCTGCAATAATATGAGTCGCTACAGGTGCAGGTATAAAATCTACGCCAACTACAGATGTTCCACCATTGTAGGGTATTATAGGATCGTTGGTATTACATATGCTCAAATATTTGACGCCAATTGGTACTGTATGTAATGAGTCATATCCACAGAAAGATGAATTGACATCTGTCACACCAGAAGGTCCATAAAAATCACCCATATGAAACTGAGGTACATTCAATTGTGATACAATACCCACATACATATCAATACCTGAGTTTTGCAATTCAATAAAAGCCCTATTCATCAAGGCCGAACCATTCGAAGACCCTAGTAAACGGATTTGATTCACATTTACATTGGAATAGGTTTGTAATTGATTTATCAAATCTGATAACATCTCAATATCTGGTGCGTCACTATTCTCGTCACAAATATTCCAACTTGCCTGATACCCTGATGGACATACAATTATATGACAATCCAGTTGGTTTCTATATTGATTCAATGTACCAGAACCGTTACCACCATTACCATGTAATGCAACAAGTACTGGAAATCCATCTTGCGGTACAGTACCTGAGGGTACATGAATAAAAATTGGGTACGTCCATCCTGCTGGTTCTTGACTCCAAGTTTTAGTTATTTGAATAGAGGTTGAATTCGTCAATGGTTGGGATATGGATACATGTAAAAACTGAACCATGAAACCAACTACAAAAAAGTTTCGGAGTATATTTTTTTTTGCTTTCAACATTCTTGTCATATTTAATTTTGAATAATATAATAAGAAACATTCGATAATCCTTATTTCAGAAGCCCCTAATTAAAGAAATTACCGCGTATGCCAATAGGCGATCCCTGCTAATACAAATTGAATTGGTAGTCTTACCCATGATGCTACGAATGAACTGATCTGTAATGCTTTCTGAGGTTCTTCATTGAATGCAAGGTATATATTGGCTGGATAAACAGCAACCAGCAATGCAATGATCCCCCAAGCAGCTTTTTTTCTGGTATGTGGAATCATTAATAGAATTCCTAATAGAATTTCCGCTAAACCGCTGAGATACACCAACTCTAGGTGAAATGGTAGATATGGAGGCATAATCTGTAAGAAAAAAGATGGATCAATAAAGTGCATTACCCCTACATAAGAGTAGGCAACTCCCATCAAATAAATACTTATAGATTTAAATAGTCTCATAAAAAAAAGCCCAACCAAAATGGGTTGGGCCTATTCGATTTATCTTAGTAAAATCACATCGCCTCTCAAGACGCGTGTTTCCCCATCTTTAAATAATACTTCAGCATACCACACATAGGCTCCTGATGTACAAGGATTACCTCTGAAGGTCCCATCCCATCCATTTTGAACATCGTTGATCTTCATGTCCAATCCTTCAAACACCAGATCGCCCCAACGGTCATAGACACGCATGGTTGTTACTTTTTCTACTTTATCCCCTCCTTGTATGTAGAAGACATCATTAACGCCATCCCCATTTGGAGTGAACCCTGATGGTGCATTGGCTCGTCTAGGTTTAGTAACATTTACCAAAACCGTATATTCTAATGGACAACCATATTGATTCGTAGCTGTAAATAGATATTGAATTTGATTCGCTGGAGTAATACCAAAAGAGTAGGTACTATCCGTAATTAACAGACCTGTAGTCAATTCTAACCATGAGAATAATACGCCCGCTGTATCATTCAGTTCAATAAACACATCCATACTATCCAAATACTCTATTAAGGTATCTGCTGTAACGTCAACAATGAAGAACGTATCTGCTTGAGTAACAGAGGCAGGCAACGATGTAATACAACCATTTTCATCACGAACGGATATGGTATAGGTGCCATATGGTAAACTGGTAAAGGTCGTGCCTGACTGCCAATCTGTTCCATTGATACTGAACTCATAAACGCCCGTTGTCAATGTTCCTCCAACTGCTTGTGAAGAGATTATTCCACTTGAATCACCATAACATAACAATTGTGATCCATTCACTGTGAGAACTAACTCAGTGGGTTCTGTAATAACAATACCCGAATCAATCTGACAACCATTTGCATCTGTCACTGTAAGATTATACGTCCCTGGTCCAAGGGAATTAATCGATGATCCATTCGCACCTGTACTCCAATTATATGAATAATTCGTTGTTCCACCTGTGACCGTAGACTGTATAGATGCATCAGCATCATTAAAACAATCTATAGAATCAATTTGAGCCAATGATAAGGTTAACGGATCTGGCTCAGTTATATCAAAGTCAAACGTGTCCAAGCAACCACTATTATTCGTAACAATAACCTGATATGTACCAGCTGATAAGTTTATTAACGGATTTCCAAATACACCTGTGCTCCAGGCATAGTTGACAATAATGGTATTAGAATTAGTGATCTGAATGGATCCATCTGATCCACTATGACATGAAACGTTTGTGATACTTTGATTAATTGTTATTTCAGGAGCCTCTGTTATTGTTGTGGTAGATGTTGCTGTACATCCGTTGGCATCTGTAACGATTACCTCTATCGGACCAGCCGTCAATCCTGTTGCTACAAGTCCAGTTTGACCCAAAGCATCCGACCATACATACGAGTAAGGAGCAAAGCCGCCTTGGGTAGTTGTTACTTGTGCTATCCCATCAGCCCCCCCAAAACAGGTAACCGATTGAGCCTGATTGGATGTAATTGTGATAGCTCCAGCTTGTCCAACATTTTGAGTTAATGAATATTCACATCCATTCGCATCTGTAACGGTGACTGTATAGGTACCTGCTAAAAGACTGTCAGCTGTTGCTGTGGTTTGACCATCAGACCATAAATATGAATATGCAGGCGTACCACCACTGACAATAACGGACAATTCTCCACTGGCTTGTCCAAAACATAGGGCTGGTGTTGAATTAATAAGACCTGATATTGCCGTTGGTTCTGTTAGTATGAATGATGTATCGATACTACAACCATTATCATCTGTTACAGTCACTGAGAATGAACCGGCGCTCAGGCCAGTAACTGAGGAAGATGTTGAGGACTGAGACCATAAATAATTATATACTGAAGAAACCGTACCACCCACTACAGATACCGAAGCTGTGCCCGAAGCATCTCCGTTACA
>CAXQBA010000185.1:0-10086 GCA_964221885.1 Luminiphilus sp.
CCGCCTCGTGTCGATGCAGCTCAGCCAGCGGACCGACCGCGGCTGAGCTGTCGGCGCAGCGCCGCGGCCGGTCAGCGGCCGCCCGCCTCGGCTTCGTCGCGCGCGAGCTCCTCGAGGAACTCCTGCACTCGTATCCAACGAACAACCCGATCCATCCGTTACCGTCACATCATATGTGCCAGCTACCAAGCCCGTTAAAATATCACTCGTAGATCCGTTCGGCGTCCACAAATAGGTGAAATTACCCGTGCCTCCAGCTGCTACAATGCCCACCGATCCGTCAGATAGTCCAGGACAACTGATGTCCGAACCATTGTAGTTCGATAATACTGACGGAGAAAGTAAAATAATTGAGGGTTCCGTTATCGTAGTTGATCCTGAGGTCGTACAGCCATTTGCATCTGTTGCAGTTACAGAATACGGTCCTGCTGCCAAACCTGTAGCTGGCGTTCCATTTTGACCATCAGACCATAAATACGTATAACCAGATGTCCCCCCAAGACCTGATGCATCAATCGTTCCATCAGTAGCACCGTTACAAATAATATCAGTAGGTGTTAAAGTTACAGACACCTGTGATGGTTCTGTAACTGTTACAGCATCAGAAACTGTACAAGAATTCGCATCCGATACGGTAACATTGTATACTGCAGCTGCTAAATTAGAAGCCGAACTAGAAGTTTGGCCACCAGCATCCCACAAAGAGGTGTAGGTTGGCGTACCACCACTACCTATGGCAATAGCAGTACCTGTATTCGTTCCAAAACACAGAGCTGGAATCTCTGATAACGTAACTGATACGGCAGTTGGTTCCGTTACAGTCACCGATTGACTACCAATGCAACCAAGATTATCAACAGCTGTCACAGTATAAACACCTGCTGTTAGTCCTGTAATATCATCAACAGTCTGACCAGAGCTCCACGTATATGTGTATGGTGGATTTGCAATAACCGATAAATCAATGGCTCCATCAGCAAAGCCATTACAACTTGTATTTATAACTGTATCAATAACAATAGATATCAAATTGGTTGTTGTAACCGAAACAGAAATGGTATCTGAACAATTATTCACATCGGAAACAGTAACCTGATAAGTACCTGTTACTAAATTTGTTGCTGTTGCTGTAGTCTGTCCCCCGGCTGAAGCTGGCCAAGTAAAAGAATAGCCCGCAGTTCCACCGATTCCAGACGCTGTTGCCTGACCAGGAACCGAGCAACTACCATTTACCACATTTGTAATGGATGCTGTCACTGCACTTGGTTCCGTTACGGTCACCGATACGGTATCCGCACACAAATTATCGTCTTGTACAACTACCGAATATGTGCCTGGACATAATCCTGTAACCACAGATGTGGTCTGACTACCTGCTGCTGCATCCCATTGATAGGAATAATCACCCGTCAGTAATGTGATACCTCCAACCCCAATTACCGTGGTCTCACCGTCACAGACACCATTACAACTTATATCCGCCCCATTATAATTTGAACTGACAATAGCATTAGCATTAACCGCCGAACCGTCTACAATGAAAAATTCGATTGTATCTTGTTGGCAAGCAGAACGCTGAATCTCAATAAAAATTGACTCCGTCCCCTCAGCTAATGCATCAGCTATCGCACTCAAAATAAAACTAACAGAACTATCACCTGCTAGTATTGTAACCGTATCTGGTATTTGTAGATAATCAACACCATTCTGAGCCGTTCCAAAGATGTTAAGTGGAATATCATAATCAGATGGTGCTATACCACTAGCCAATGATATATTTACCGTTACATCTTCACCACATCCTTCCACAATTAAGGAATCAGGACGATTTCTATCTAATTCAATATCTAAAGCAGACGATGAAAACGATCCGGCTTCGAAAAAAACCGCTGAATCAAAACTACCATCTCCTGCATCAGCTACAGCCAATTTAATATGATACGTAGAACAAGGTATAACAACCGCTTCGGCGGTAAGTATCGTTGTTAAACCATCAAATTGTAAAGTTGCACTAATGGTATTATCAACATAATAGCCTGAATATGCTAATGATCCGTTTGGAGCCACACATGTATGTGGTATAGAGGCACTTAATCCAGGAACTCCAGGGTTAACTGTATTAATTGCTACAGGTAACGGAGGGACTGAACCAGGTATAGTTGCAATATTTGGAGCCCCAACAATACCGGGACCAGAAAGAAAAAATGCAAAAGCATCATTATAATCTGCACAAGCGAACTCTGGATATTCTTCAGAGGCAAATACATATCTGAAACGTACCGTATCAGATAGTGGTATAAAATCGAATTCTAGTACTGCTGCATCAAATGTAGGGAATGGATTCACAATTGCATTTAGATCTGGATCACTAGGTCCACAAATACCACCAAAACAACCAGCAGGTGGGTTTGGATTGAATGAAGAAAAACTGGTCGAGTTATTGCCTACATTATTAAAGTCTGATGTATATCCAGTACACAACATTACACCAGTGCTGAAAGGTAGATTAGACCCTGCAGGACCATTTGTAAATCGTGCGAATTGTTGTGGACTGGCACCCAAACCAATATTTGTTGTTACATTACTCACAACAATTCCACCACCAACGAGGTCATTTTGAACCAATGTATTGGCTGTTACACCTGGATTGGTAATATCAGTTGAGACTAATTGGGCATTTAATATTAACGAGTAAATGCAAAATAATGCAATTACAAAAATTGTTCGGATTGATGTATACATGCTTTCAAATTCAACTAAAATTGACTTTTTAATAACGAAAAAGTCATCATATTTGTACATTAGTTTATCCTGAAGTCCCAATATACTTATAAAATTTAAGATATAACGAGTAACATGTCACAAACTAGACCATCAAAAAATCTAAACGCTTATCTACAGATTCATCTTGCTGTCTTACTGTTCGGTGGTGCAAGTTTATTCGGCAAATGGATACAATTACCAGCGACTGGAATTGTTTTGGGACGAACTGGAATCGCTTTTATATTTCTTTTTGTCTATTTGAGATTTGTACAACCTCATATACTTCTTTCATCTTTTCGACAACTAATAACGTACCTAAGTAGTGGATTTGTACTTGCTTTCCATTGGTTTGCCTTTTTTCATTGTATCAAATTAACAGATATCACAACAGCTGTACTTACTTTTTCAACCTTTCCCGTATTTACAAGCATACTTGAACCCATATTTTTCAAGAGCCCTTTTTCATGGAAAAATATATTATTGTCCTTGATTTGTGTAGTTGGTGTCTATATAATTGCTCCTATTGATACATAAAATACGATCCTATTAGAAGGATTTATCTGGGGTCTTTTATCAGGTCTTTCATTTTCTATATTGGCTTTATTGAACAAGGCACAGATACAATCAAATTACAGTCTAAGTATATCGATGTATCAAAATCTTTTTGCCTGTCTGATATTATGTATACTCTTCCCAACCTCGATACAGACATTACAGGTAGAGGATATGGGTTATCTGTTGGTGTTAGGCATTGTGTTTACCGGTGTAGCCCATTCACTTTTTATACAAAGTCTTCAATCGCTAACCGCACAAACCTCCAGCATCATAGCATCATTGGAACCAATCTATGCAATTGGCCTTGCCTATGTCTTCTTCCAGGATCGTATAGAGCTAAATGAATGGATCGGCGGAGGTGTCATTTTGCTCGCAGTATTTCTAATTAGTTATAATACCGACTAATTTCTTATTTTTGATGTACAAAAAATGATTCATGCCTGATTTTAAGAATATTGATGTTACTAAAGCCTCGACGATCCAGCCTGATAGCTCTAAAAAGTCTGATCAATGGTCTACAGCTGAACAGATCTTGCTAAAAAGTCAATATGGTCAAAAAGATATCGAACACCTTCGACACGATCAGTTTGTAGCTGGACTTCCACCTTTCATTGGCGGTCCTTACCCTACAATGTACACGGTTCGACCATGGACCATTCGTCAATATGCAGGTTTTTCTACGGCAGAGGAAAGCAATGCATTTTACAGAAAAAACCTAGCGGGAGGCCAAAAGGGTTTATCCGTTGCTTTTGATCTGGCAACACACAGAGGATATGACTCGGATCATCCACGTGTGAAAGGCGATGTAGGAAAAGCTGGTGTTGCCATTGATACAGTAGAGGACATGAAGATACTCTTTGATCAGATCCCATTGGATCAAATGTCAGTATCTATGACCATGAATGGAGCCGTCCTTCCCATCATGGCTTTTTTTATCGTAGCTGCAGAAGAACAAGGCGTAGACGCTAACCTTTTAAAAGGTACTATTCAAAATGATATTTTGAAAGAATTCATGGTGCGAAATACCTATATCTATCCACCACAGCCCTCCATGCAGATCATAGCAGATATTTTTGAATATACCGCTCAATATATGCCGAAATTCAATTCCATTTCTATAAGTGGCTATCATATGCACGAAGCAGGCGCACCTGCCGATCTGGAATTAGCGTATACATTGATGGACGGTATTGAATATATAAATACAGGAATTGAAGCCGGTTTAGCCATTGATGACTTTGCACCTAGATTATCCTTTTTCTGGGGTATCGGAATGAATTTCTTTATGGAAATAGCCAAAATGAGAGCAGGTCGAATGCTATGGGCTAAGCTCGTTAGTGAATACGAGCCTAAAAATCCAAAATCCTTGATGCTACGTACTCACTGTCAAACTTCTGGATGGAGTTTAACAGAACAAGACCCATACAATAATGTGACTAGAACCTGTACTGAGGCATTGGCTGCTGTATTTGGTGGCACTCAATCACTTCATACTAATTCTTTTGATGAGGCGATAGCACTTCCATCTGAATTTTCAGCTTCCGTTGCCAGACAAACACAACTTTACATACAAAACAATACCGACATAACTAAAGGTATCGATCCATGGGCAGGCTCATTTTATGTTGAATTTCTGACCGATCAATTAGTTCAAAAAGCACTGCAACATATCGATGAGATCAAAAAATTAGGGGGGATGGCCAAAGCCATTGAAACCGGTATACCAAAAATGCGAATTGAAGAAGCTGCCGCTAGAAAACAAGCAAAAATAGATAGTGGAAAAGATAAGATAATTGGGGTAAATATGTTTAAACCTCAAACTGATACTACATTTGACATCTTGGAGGTAGATAACCATGCTGTTCGTACGTCACAAGTTGAACGTATTCAATCTATTAAAGAAAATAGAGATAACCAAAAGGTCAAAAATGCACTTCATGCCATTACAGAAGCTGCTACTACGGGTAAAGGAAACCTTCTCAACCTTGCTGTAACCGCAGCTAGACTTCGCGCTACCCTCGGTGAAATCTCTTCAGCATTAGAAAAGGTTTATGGACGTTACAAAGCCGTATCTACAAGCATTCGTGGTGTTTATTCAAAAGAGATCGATATGGATGAATCATTTAAAAAAGCTAGACAGTTATCGGATCAATTTGCAAAACTTGAAGGTAGAAGAGCAAGAATCATGATCGCTAAACTAGGACAAGATGGACACGACAGAGGTGCGAAAGTGATTGCTACCAGTTTTGCTGACCTAGGATTTGATGTTGATATTGGTCCTTTATTTCAAACTCCCGCTGAAGCTGCTCAACAAGCTATTGAAAATGATGTACATATTTTAGGGGTTTCATCGTTGGCTGGTGGTCATAAAACATTAGTTCCAGAGATTCTTCAAGAGCTAAAAAATCAAGGTAGAGATGATATCATGGTCATAGCTGGAGGTGTTATACCTGCTCAAGATTATGATTACCTTTTTGACAATGGTGTTGCTGGTGTATTTGGACCAGGTACTAAGATAGCAGATGCAGCGTGTTCTATACTAAACATCCTGATTCAAGGATTATCCGATTGATTTTTGTTAAAAAAATACTAATGATTAGTTTGGCATAGTTTTAGCCCTCGAACGCTGAATTAATTAATCATTACAAAATTTTTAACAATGAAAAACGTAATCAAATCTTTATTTGCATGTGCAGCTGTTGCACTTTTAATCACATCTTGTTCTAAAGAAACCAATTGTGTGAATAACATCACTGGTACTTGGACAATTGCTACAATGACAGCTGTTGATACTGCTGGAAACGAAGTGAATTTATTGGACAATGGTGGTGTTACATCAACTGGTACCATTGAAGCAACTAAATACAACACAGCCTCTGCTGATGAAAGAGGACTATTCATCTTGTCACTTACATCATCATTTGGTGGGGTATCAACTACAAATACAGATACAACAGAATATATTATCTCTGAAGATTGTGGTCAATTATGGGCTTACGATAGCATTGGTGCTGCTTCATACCAAGTTATTACTATCAATGAGTTAACAAATTCATCTGCTTCTTTTTCAATAGAAGAAGATGATGTTACAACTACTATCACAACGACAAAATAAAAAAAGTAGTTTACGGTCAACAAAAGGGATGCAATGCATCCCTTTTGTTTTTTAATTAGTAAATTAGTACCCAATGAAGCCTATATATTTACTTTTCAGTTTTGAATTGTTCTTTATTATTTCATGTTCTAAAGAAACCAACTGTGTCAATCAACTTTCAGGTACATGGTCTATCTCAACTATGACTTTGATCGATTCTACAGGTGGCGAAATTGACCTACTCTATAATGACTCAACAACATCCTCCGGATTTGTTGAATTTTCAAGATATAACACAGCTACAACAGATGATCGTGGAATTTTACGACAGACCATGAATGTTTTTAACTTCAGTAGTCAAAACCTAAGTCAAGTAATTACAGAGACTAGCTATCGAATAGATGAAAATTGTTCTATGATACTTACCTACGATTCCAATTCAAATAATCCTTTGGAATATGCGTCTATCATGGAATTAACTCAATCATCAGCTATTTTAAAAATTGAGGACCCCCATTTGGGAATCATTACCACTGGCTTGTCGAAATAAAAGAATTACCAATACCATAAAAAAAAGAGATGTCTGTAAAAGACATCTCTTTTTTTGTGATCGTAACATAAAGCTTACTCATCCGCCGAAAAAGAAGCGGCAATATACTCGCGATTCATACGAGCGATATTATCAATTGAAATACTCTTAGGACATTCAGCTTCGCATGCACCAATGTTCGAGCACATACCAAAACCTTCCTTATCCATCGTTGCAACCATTTTTTTGACACGTTTCGTCGCTTCAGCCTTACCTTGTGGCAATAGAGCCAAATGAGAAACTTTAGCAGAGGTAAATAACATAGCTGCTGCATTGGGACAAGCAGCTACACAAGCTCCACAACCAATACACGTAGCCGCATCGAATGCTTCAGATGCAGCATCTTGGGATACAGGAATCGCATTCCCATCAGGCGCATTACCCGTATTGACAGACACATATCCACCTGCCTGAATGATCCGGTCAAATGAAGAACGATCCGTAACTAAATCCTGAACAATCGGAAAAGCTTTCGCTTTATATGGCTCAATGTAAATATCATCTCCATCATTGAAATGACGCATATGTAATTGACATGTGGTCGTACCTTGCATAGGTCCGTGAGGTCGTCCATTAATCACCAACGAACATGCACCACAAATACCTTCACGGCAATCATGCGCAAATGAAACGGGCCCATCTGGGTCTTTTTCACTGATCAACTTTTCATTCAATACATCCAACATCTCCAAAAAAGACATGTGGGTACTGATCGTTAGATTCTTATAGGAGCGGATACCAGCGTTTTTATCATTTTCGCTTTTTTGTCTCCAGATATGAAGATTCACTTTAATTTCATCTAGCTGCATGGCTTATATTTTTGCTATTTCTTTAACAATTATTTGTACGATCTTGTTTTCAACTCAACGTTTTCAAAAGTGAGCTCCTCCTTATGTAAGGTTGGATCACCACCCATTCCCATATACTCCCAAGCGGATACAAAAGCGAAATCTTTATCGTTACGCTCAGCCTCGCCTTCTTTTGTAGCATATTCCTCTCTAAAATGTCCGCCACAGGATTCGTCACGAGTCAAAGCATCAACGATCATGAGTTCTGCCAATTCAAAGAAATCAGCAACACGCAGTGCTTTTTCCAACTCAGGATTGTATTCCTCACCATCTTTATCACTGTGAGGTACATATACGTTCTTGTAGAAATCTTCACGTAAGGCACGTACTTTATCGCGTGCTATTTCGAGACCTTCTTTTGATCGAGAAATACCACAATACTTCCACATGATCTCAACACCTAACTCTCTGTGATATGATTCAACAGAACGTGATCCATCAACTTGTAGTAACTCATGAATACGACCTTTAACTTGATTTTCAGCCTCTTCAAACTCCGGAAGATCCGTTGAGAATGGAGCTGTGCGAATTTCATTACTCAAGAAACTACCAATCGTGTAGGGTAGAACAAAATAACCATCGGCCAAACCTTGCATTAAAGCAGAAGCTCCTAAGCGGTTGGCACCATGATCTGAAAAATTACACTCACCCGTAGCAAACAAACCAGGTACAGTGGTCTCTAAGTTGTAATCAACCCAAAGTCCACCCATCGTGTAGTGAATGGCTGGAAATATTTGCATCGGTGTTTCATATGGATTCTCCCCAGTGATCTTTTCATACATCTCAAATAGATTTCCATACTTTTTGGAGATCACCTCTTTACCCAACTCCATGATTTTGGCTTTACTTGGATTCTGTATTCCTAAAGATGTCGCCTCAGATCGGCCATAACGCTCGGTATTTGTAGCAAAGTCAAGATAAACAGCCAAACCTGTTTTACCTACACCATATCCATCTTCACAACGATACAACGCTGCTCGGGATGCAACATCACGAGGAACAAGATTTCCGAAGGCTGGATAAATGCGTTCTAGATAATAATCTCTATCCTCTTCTGCTATCTCCGTTGGCTTTTTCTTACCGGCTCTTAGGGCCTCCACATCTTCCATGTGTTTCGGTACCCAAACACGACCGTCATTACGAAGAGACTCAGACATCAAAGTCAATTTTGACTGATAAGCGCCCGATACAGGTATACATGTTGGATGAATTTGACAGAAACAAGGATTCGCAAAGTAGGCACCTTTTCTATGTGCTACCCATGAAGCTGACACATTCGATCCCATTGCATTCGTTGATAGATAGAATACATTACCGTATCCTCCCGTTGCTAAAACAACAGCATGTCCTGCAAAACGCTCCAGTTTACCAGTCACTAAGTTTCGTGTGATGATTCCTCTAGCTTTTCCATCGACAAGCACAAGATCCAACATTTCATGACGATTGTACATTTTAACAGTACCCAAGGAGATCTGGCGCGATAAAGCTGAATAGGCTCCAATAAGTAACTGCTGACCCGTTTGACCTCTCGCATAAAAGGTTCTGGATACCTGTACACCACCAAATGAACGATTCGTCAATGTGCCACCGTATTCACGAGCAAATGGAACACCCTGTGCTACGCATTGGTCAATGATGTCGGTTGAAACTTCAGCAAGTCTGTGTACATTTGCTTCTCTAGAGCGGTAATCACCTCCTTTTATCGTATCGTAGAATAAGCGATAGACACTATCGCCATCATTCTGATAATTCTTAGCTGCGTTGATACCACCCTGAGCTGCAATCGAGTGTGCGCGTCTTGGTGAATCATGGAAACAGAACGCTTTTACCTTGTAGCCAAGCTCACCCAATGTAGCTGCAGCAGAAGCTCCCGCTAGACCCGTACCAACTACTATAACTTCTAGATTTCGTTTGTTGTTGGGTGCCACCAACGGCATGGTCGACTTGTATTTGACCCATTTATTTGGCAGTTTACCCTTTGGAACTTTCGAATCTAATTTTTTCATATATCGTTATTTTTTCAATTCAAATGAATATACCCTTTGAGGGGTGATTACATGCTTTTTGCAAAAAACACAATCGGCATTGATGCAAAACCCAAGGGTATCAAGATGGCATATGACAATGCAACAACTCGAAGAATTGGCGCATATTTGCCACTGCTTAAACCCAATGTCTGGAAAGCTGACCAGAAGCCATGCCACAAGTGCAATGATAAACCAACCAGCGAAACCAAA
>CAXQBA010000186.1:0-3460 GCA_964221885.1 Luminiphilus sp.
AAATTCTGCTTCGGCGTAATTGAGTATACTAAATTCAAGGATGGAAATAAATTGATGGATTCCAATACCTTTTCATTCACAAGATTTCTACCCTGAACCGTATTTCCAGCTGCAAAAGCGATATCACGTCCAGTATGTCGTTGAACAAAATATTCAGTTCTTAGACCAGCTACCGTCTTCAATTTTTTGAATAGTGTAAACTCCGTACTTACATATGCACCCGTATTTAATACATTAGATGAATACTCATTCGGATTCGGATCCGCATTACCCGATTGGAAATACACGTTATTTTGAGCAGCAGGATATAAATTTTCGGGTTGCAAAACTTGATCTGCATCGGGTGTATCCCAACTTTGGTTCTGTCCAACAAATTGAATTTCATATAAATAGATGGCGTAATCTCTTAATTTATACGTTTGAGAAGCACCAAATTTCAGATTCAAGTCAAAATCTCCCATCTTGAATTCTTTCTGAAGATCTATCTTTGCCGTAGCATTGAGCTCAGATAATGAACGCCAAATACGTGATGGGTTACCAGCTTCACCAGCTGAAAACGAATAATTCCCATCATAACTGAATGCTGTTTTTCTTACATCTGGATCATCGGACGTTGAGTATGTTGGAGAAATTCGCCAATCCATCTCCCATCCGTTTTTCAGCATGTGCTTTCCATTGATCAACAAATTGGTCAATGAACGTTGGTTGTATTCAAGGTTATCTGATACTGCCTCATAACCCGATTGACCAACAGCACCTGCATCATTGAAAATTTCAAATTTACCCGCTCTACTCTCTCCATTCTGGATACGCATCAAGGTAAATTTATATTTTGATCGATCTGTTTTATAAGCAATACCACCAATGGCACCAAGAAGAAAAGATCGCTCACCATAAGCACCTGTTTGACGATTCGCTAAAATCAACTCATTTTCATCACGATCGATCTCACGTTGGTATTCACCAAACTCGACATCATCATAGAATTTGTAATCAGATTTATAGGTTAGTGAGAAAATATAACCCAACTTATTATTGCCTAATTCTCCAGCCTTATTCTTGAGATTTATCTGATTTCCAAACGAAAAACCTGCATCAAAATCAAGTATGCTTAATTGTTCCTGGGCGGCTAGATTAGAATTAAATGATTGTGCGAATTTCTGTACCTGTTCGCTCGAAGATCCATTGTAAGGCGTTGGATAAAAAACACCTGGAGTATGAGGCAACGCTCTTGATCCATCATCAAACCCTAAGAAGTCAGTAGAAGAAGATTCGTACGATAAAAATTTATTGTTAAAATGAACATTCGGATTGAAAGAAGTAGAGGCTGATATTGTCATCATCTTCTCTTCTGGAAAGTCCTTTGTTTCAATATTTAGTAAACCACCCGTAAAATCTGCAGGTAAATCAGCAGTAAAGTTTTTACTGATCACCACATTATTGATCAAATTTGTTGGAAAAATATCCATCTGAATACTGTTTCTATCTGGATCCAAACCAGGAATATCAACCCCATTCAATGTAGTCTTAGAATACCGATCGCCCAAGCCACGTACATAAACGTATTTGCCACCCTCGACGGTAACACCTGTAACACGTTTAGTAGCTTCAGCCACATTACCATCTCCAATCTGACGTATTTTATCAGATGAAATACCATCCAACATACCAGCGGATTTTAATTTCAGATTGATCAAAGCCACCTCATTCTTACGAATCGCCTCAGCTGTCACAACAACTTCAACACCCATTTCCACTGCTTCGGTCAAAACTACTTTATCTACTACAGTCACTTCGTTTGCTTTGACCATGATGCCTTCAATCGTGATAGTCTGATATCCGATATATGAAAATTGTAAGCTATATTCACCTGGCTCAGCTTGAATTTCGTACTGCCCGTCCAGATCAGTAATAGCACCATTGGTAGAATTCGTAATAACAGCAGTTGCACTGAATAGAGGTTCATTTAATTCACCATCCATTACAATACCACGTATAGTTCCAGTTTGTGCAACTATTGAACTATTTAAAACAAGAGTAAAAACGAAAAAAGTAAGATGTTTCATAACATTAATTAAATGCAAAATACCAGTACAATGTCTTCCCATTGTACTGGCTATTTTAGTGTTTTTGTATATTTCTATATATCTGATAATAATCCAGCTTGATCAGACCAGGTCCAGTTAGCAAAATTTGATTTATTCGCACCAACTGTTTTGGTAGTAACAATTGTAGCGTGTGCATCTGTTCCATTTTTGAATACGGTTGTAAGTGCAGGACTATTCATTCCTGTTGTATCTATTTCAAGAGAAGCAAAAACTAAGTCACCATCAGTAAAGGTTACATCTGAACCTGAGGACAAAGACAAATCACCTCTAGTATCTATGGCTGGATCAGGAAAGTTGAAAAAGAAAAGATTGTTGAAATTTCCTATTGCACTTTTTCTAAAATCACCAAGTTCAGCTTCTGAAGCTCCTTTGATCGTACCGTTCATAACTGTGTGACCAGCAAGGAATGTACCCTCAGGGCCATCAATTTCTAGAGCATGATCAGTTGCAGAACCACAGATTACTATGAAGTTATCAAGTGTTCCGGCCCATGACTGATCCGTATCTACTGCATCATCTCCAGCATTAACTACCAATATATTATTTACATTGACCGTTCCACCAAAAAATTCGATACCATCATCTTGGTTACCTATGATTTCAACATTTTCAATCGTTGTCCCTGAGCCAACACCACCAAGAGTCAAGCCATTGATCTCATTTCCAGAACCAATATTTGCTCCACCATGACGAATGGAAACATATTTGAACATACCTGAATTATCTGTATCATTAGAACCACCATATAAACCGTTTGGATCTGTTGTAGGTATACCTTCGATCTGAACCTCAGAAACATCATTCCCAGCATCGTTTGATGCAGAAATAGTAGCATTTCCTAGTATGATGACACCACCCCACAAACCATTAGCATCTGCATCAAGATTCGGGCTTGCAAAATTACCAACTAAAACTTGTGCTTTAGTGATTTCATCTGCTACTGATGTAAAAATGATTGGCAAACTAGCTGTACCTTCCGCCATGATCATACCTCCTCTTGCAATTAATAAAGCAGTAGCATTAGCTCCAGTCCCAGCTTGTCCTTTTATGATTGTACCAGGTTCAATAGTAAGAGTAGCACCACTTTCTACTGTGATCCTGCCAGTTAGTTCGTAAATTTCATTTGCAGACCACGTTGTGTTTTCTGTGATATTAGACGATACTAATACATTTGTATTGGTACCTGAACATGTACCATCTAAACAAACCTGTCCATTCGGACAAACAACGTCTTGGCACTTATCCTCTTGCTGACAAGCTGATAAATAAGAAACAACTTAAAATAAATCAAATAATTTTCTCAATTTTTTAATTTTTTTAGTTTCTTTAAATCTAGTAATTTTTTTAAAAAC